>NZ_CAJHOE010000005.1 GCF_905120475.1 Campylobacter suis
ATCACTTAACTAAACAAAATGTTCAAATAGCTAGAACAACTAATCAAGTAACTGCTGAGGTTGATGCTATGGCTAAAGAGATAGTTGAGGATGTAAGGAAGAAGAGGTTTTAAAGTTATTAGTGGCTAGCTTGCTAGCCACTTTTTAAAAGCAAAACTACTTTGATAGTTTAGAAATTTCATCTTCTATCATACGAAATTTTAGCCAGCCACTTTGGCGTTTTGCTCCAAGACTTTCGTAAAATTTAATACTAGGCTCATTCCAGTCAAGACACTCCCACTCAAGTCTCCCAAAACCCTCTTTTTCGCAAATTTTAGCAAGCTCTTTTATAAGTGCTAGCCCTGTGCCACGACCGCGAAATTCAGGCTTTATATATAGATCTTCAAGATAAATTCCAGCCCTTCCTAAAAATGTGGAAAATGAGTGAAAATAGATAGCATACCCCACTACTTCGCCCTTTTCATCACATGCTACAAGGGCTTGTGCAAGCCTTTTTTCAAACAAATGCTCACTAAAAACTACCTCATCTATACAAACCTCGTTTGCCATTTTTTCATACTCTGCAAGCTCGTTTATAAGCGAGATGATCGCATGTGTGTCTGATTTTACTGCTTGTCGTATTATCATTTTTGTCCTTTTATATGATTTTTGCTTTGGCGCTTAGGGTTTGGATTTTAAGTTCATAAATTTTTGTTATCTTTAAGCTTTCTTTTATAGCGTCGTCAAAATGTTTCATGTATTGTGGTGTATATTTTTGGCTTAAGATTTTAAGTGCATAAATTTTTCGCTCATCATCGCTCACTTCATACGCTTTTGTCTTTGCAATGGCGCTTTTGTACTCTGTCGTAAAGATACTTGATACTTTGCCTTGTTCTAAGATGCTATCGATTTGCTCTTTGCTAAACTTTGGCACCTTAATATCTATGACGCAAACCAATTCAACATCTTTACCATCCTGAAATAGACTAGCTTTGCTACCGCCTTTTGCACCGTGCAAAAAAATGCTATCCTTGTCTCTTACGATAGAAATCGGCACAGAAAAAATTTCACCTCCATCTATGCATGAAACCACGGCATACTGTGCGCTATCTATGATATGCAAAGCTTCATCTTGACTAAGCTCTCTATCTTTTCTACGCATTTTAATCCTTTTAGGAGTGTAAATGTTTGATGTATTGTAGCTTTTGTTGGGTTAAAAAAATTTAAAAAGGGGAGAGTTCCCCTTTTTGCTTATAAATCGACATCTACGCCTTGTTTTATCTCAATAATTATGCTAGTGTCATTAGAATTTGTGTATATATCATAGCCATCAGCCGTGCTTTGCCCTTTTTTCCAGCCACTATCTTTAAAATCAACCTTATCGCCCTCATCTCCTGTGATTTTTAACTTGTTATTCTCATCGGTTAGAGCTACGACATCGGTTAAGTTTATATTTATCGTTGTAGAGTTGCCACCTGATACATCTACTTCTTCGATATTCTTAGAGTGCTCGGCTACTTTATCAAGATTTATCGTGCCCTTATCTGAAGCCATAAGCTTATCATGACCACTTCCACCATCAATAAGCTCATCATTTTCATCATAAAGTATGCTATCATCACCATCTCCACCAAATAAGCGATCTATGCCAGCTTTGGCATCGATATACTCATCTTTTTCGCTACCATTTATCGTATTTGCATTATCATCAGCTGCTAACGGGTCTGTGGTTTTTGCACTTTGTGCTGAGGTGTCAGAAGATTCGTATACAAATGACTTTGTTTTATCATCAAATGTAGCATTTTCAGGTATACTAGATACATCTAATGTTTCATCAAATACATTGCTCAGATTCATAGCAGAAGATTTTTGTCCAAATGTAACTTTGCTTCCATCGCTATCAATAAGCCCTACGCTTATCTCTTTATCGCCCGTAAGCCTATCATATTGAGCGCTTGGAACGCCTATTAAAATTTCAACACTATGTAGTCCGCTTGACATATCTATGCCAAATTTTGTTAGATCGACAGTGTAGGTGTCTGACCCAAATGGCTTTGATGCATAGTTTGTAACATATGTGTCATCTATTTTTACAACTATAACTGAGTCCGTGACAGAGGCTTTTACATATAAAGTGTTGCTACCATTTTCTACATTTATATGTCCCTTCATAACAAAAGCTTTATCTACTATTAAGCCTTCAGATTCTCCGGCGTTTTTAACATCTTGGTCATAAACTACCCTTGCGTCACTAAATTTATTACCACTTAAATCAGATGATGGGCTTATATGTTTAGAATCTATAACTCTTTGTATCGCTCTAATCCCGCCTTTATCAACATATTCGCCGTATTCTGCATCTATATTAATGCCACTAATATTAGCCAAATGCTCGCCTGAAAGCTTATACACATAAGATGAGCTACTAAAGCCAAGCTGTGAAGGCTCTACTTTTATGGTTTTGGTAGTTTTTTGAGTAATCACTTCCGTGCTATTTGTATTTCCAGCCATATCAGTTGCTGTGGCTGAAATTTTACCTGCATTTGGTGCTGTTTTACCATAGTCAATAGTGATCTTATATGAGCCATCAGTTTGCATTATCGGTTTTGAGATGATGGCATTTGGGTTTGCCTCATCTTTAAGCACGATAGATAAAGCTTCTTTTTCTTGCGGATTTATGGTTACGACTTTTGTATAGTTGCCGTTTATATCTTTGCTAGACTGCTCTGCTTCAAGCTCAAAATCAACTTTTGTATCTACATTTACGCTATATGCATTAGAAATTTCACTCATAACTCCACCAACAAAAGCGGTAGCCGTAAATTTATGCAAGCCATCACTTAAAGCGCTACTTGGGGTAAATACAAATTTGCCATCACTACTAGCCTGTGTAGAGCCGATAATAGTGCCGTTATCATAGATATTAACCACAGAATTTGCATCCGCTGTGCCTTTTATACTAGGAGTATTGTCGTTTGTTAGACCGCCATCTCTTAGCACCTGGCTGTTTTCAACGCCTCCAGCAACATCATCGCTAACTTCTGTGATGATCGGCGCAGATAGCCCTTGCACATCGATACTTGCCGTATCTATATCGTGTTTTATAAACTGGTTTGAGCCAGTATATGTAATATCTGTCGTAGCGGACTTACCTGGCTCAACTGGCGCATCTATCTCAAAGAAAAATGGTTTTCCTCTTCCACCAGGTATAGCAGGAACGATTTGTGTTTTTACAATGCCATCTTTTTCATATGAAATTTCTGCAAATGAAATTTGTAAAGCCGTTTCTTTGGTATCGCCACCTTTTATGCTTATGCTTGCGGTTTGAATCTCATCGCCATCTATCTTAAATGAAACATCTACTTTATCGCCTACATTTGCTACTACTGGTAAAGTAATAGTCGCCTTTGTCGTTCTTAGGTCACTACCATCAGATAAATTTTTAGCTATGCTCAATACTCCATTATCATCAGCATTGTTGTAAGCCACATGAACTTCAACGATATCTTTCATTATCTGGTGTTCGACCTTGGCTTCTCTTTTTTCATCTCCGCCAAGCCCGATTAATTCAACCTTAACCTGCGTAGTGTATCCGCCACCAACAACAGGCGCTGAGTCATCGCGAGAGTGTGTAGGAATTTCTTTTACATCTAGCGACACAAAGCCATCTTTCACAGCTACATTTTCTACAATGCCAACTTTACCAGTATCTGTCGTTTCTGTAAAACTAAATGTATTATCTGCATTTTTTACAACCTTAACTTCAACAGGAATTTTTACACCTTTAAAGTTATCATCTATTAAAATTTTAATCACATCACCAGTTACCATATTTTGTGGTAGTTTTATCCTGGCTGTTGCGTTATTTATATCGCCATCACTTGCAGCTTGTTCTTTTGTGGCGCCGCCATTTTGCCAGTCACGGCTAGTGATCTCATGCTCTCCTTCAAAGATAGAAACAGAAATTTTATCCAGCTTTTCAAGCGTTATCCGCCCTATATGCTCTTTTGTCTGCACACCATCAGCCGAAGACTCCTGCCTTGTTAGTATGTTATCTTTATTTCCTCCCTCTTCATAAGTGATGGTTGGAGCTGTCAATAAAGCAAGGGCTGTGTCTTTATCTGAACCAACATTTCCAGCTGTATCAGTGGCAGTTGCGCTAACTTCTGTGCCAGCTTTTGTAGCGGCATCACCAAGCTTTATAACCTGTTCGCCATCAGAATTTTTTGATGACTCTTTTGGTAAATTTTTATCGGTATTTGATCTATCTTTTACCCAGATACCGTTATTGTTAGTATATGTTGCTTCATGAATTTTTCCACTCTCGTCTGTATATGAAATTTTTAATGTCTTTGCATCTGTGTCACTTGGGAGTTTTACATCTACGCTACCATCGCGATTTGACTCTACATCAACTGTTGGAGCAGTTGTATCAAATGTAGCTGTATCGGTTCCTTTTTGACTTTCATTACCAACCTTATCTTGATAATAAGCAGTCGCTTTTGCGGTTTGTTCATCGGCTATTTTTAAATTTTCAATAGGAACAAATTTTTTATCTGTGGTAATTTCATTTTGAGTTTCGTTATAGACTCTATATTTGTTACCTTCTTTATCGGTAAAGCTTGCATTTTCATATGTTAGTTCGATTTGTGTTTGTAAGCCATCAGTGACACTAACATCAATAAACAACTTATCGCCATTTTCAATCTCTTTAGGCACCGAAACAACTAAAAGCCTGCTATTTGTCGCATCTTCATGCTCAGTTTTGTTTATCGTGCCATCGTTATTTATATCGGCAGCAAAATTTAGCGTTGGTTGCAGGCTTTCAAATTTATTTACAAAACCTTCTATTGTTTCAGGATTATTTTCTTCAACCCAATCTTCTTCTATACCTTCTTCGATTACTTCTGGTTCGTTCTCATTTATCCAATCTTGACTTATACCCTCTTCTATTGTTTCAGGATCTGGTTGAGGTGAAACATCTGTTTCACCAGTGCCACTTTCAGTGTCACTACCAGTTCCTATAGGTTGTATAGGTGTTGCGGACACAAAGCCATTATTGCCCAAATCTCTACCATCTGCATATACATTTGATTCACTGCCACCTTGCGCAAAGTAGCTCTCATTTAACATAGCAGTACCTTCGCCGCCACCAGCAGTTGCAACACCGCCTGCCGCTGTCTCTTCTAGTTGGGTTAAATCCTCTCCTGCCAAGATCGCCTTTTGAAGTTCTGCCAGCTCTGAAGTAATGCTATCATCACCAAAGCTAACATTGCTTGAGCTGCTTTGATCTATCGTCATAATATCGTTTTGATCCAATGCTATGCTTTCGCCATTATCCATTGATAATATAGCCTTTGCACCCGAATGCGTTTTTACAACTTCGCCTAAAAACAATGCATCTCCAGCCATTAAAACTCTTTGCTTCCCTGTAGAGTCTATGGCTATAACGCCTCCTGTCACCTCTTTTACTATACCTACTTGTGGTGCCATATTTCATCCTTGTTTTTAAATTATGCAAGGGTTATATCAAAACAAAAAAGGACTGTCTATTGTACTTGGGTACAATATAAAAACTTCGTATTTTTGGGATTTTCTTAAAATTTTATACGAAAATTGATAAGATATTTAAATACTTTATGAACAAAAAATAAGACTAGCTGATACAACGAAAAAACTGAAAATATATAAAATAAAATTAATAAAGCAAAGAAAAAGTGGTGACCCATACGAGACTCGAACTCGTGTTACCGCCGTGAAAGGGCGATGTCCTAACCGCTAGACGAATGGGCCAACATTGAAAGTTGAAATGGGATTATACAAAATACTTACTTAAATTTTGTTTAAAAAGACAATGTTAAAATACTTTTGCTATAATCATCAAAATTTAAAAGGAAATATTTTGAAAAAATATCTATTTTTACTAGCCGCCATATTATTTGCTGGCTGTGTAGCAAACACAGCTCCGCAAAGCTCTAAAAGCTATCAAGTTACCATTGTATCTGCGATGATTAAGATAAATGATGTTGGCTTTTTGCATGAGTATAAAAATAGTATAAACCTGCAAATTTACAGCTCTGGCATCAACAGTGCAAATATAAAAGTAAGTGATAAAATTTGCGTAAACAAGGTATGTTTTAGCAAAAAAGAGTTTAATGAGAAATTTTTCAAAAATGTACATTATGATGAAATTTTTGCCGATATTATCACAAAAAAGCCAATTTATGAAGGTAAAAATTTGAAAAAAACAGAGTGTGGTTTTAGCCAAATTTTAAATAACGGCTCACTAAAATATGAAATTTGCTCTAACGAAACGAAATTTCAAGATACGAAAAATAATGTTAAGATTATCATAAGGGAGCTTAAATGAGATATATTGGTGCACATGTAAGCGCAGCTGGCGGTGTTTCAAATGCCCCCATAAATGCCAAAAATATCGGAGCAAATGCCTTTGCACTTTTTGTAAAAAACCAGCGTCAATGGAATGCAAAACCACTAGAACAAATCGAGATAAACGCTTTTAAGAAAAACTGTGAAATAGCAAACATAAAGCCAGAGCACATTTTGCCTCACGATAGCTATCTTATAAATTTAGGTCATTTTGACACTCAAAAACGCGAACAAAGCCTAAATGCCTTTATGGACGAGATAGAGCGAGTTAAGGCTCTTGGATTAAGGCTTTTAAATTTTCACCCAGGTTCACATTTAAAAGAGATAAGCGAAACTCAGTGCCTTGATAATATCGCAGAGTGCATAAATATAGCCCTTAAAAACAGTAAAAATATTAAATTAATAATAGAAAATACCGCAGGGTAAGGCTCAAATTTAGGCTATAAATTTGAGCATTTAGCATACTTAATCGAAAAAACATACGATAAATCCAGAATCGGCGTTTGCCTTGATACCTGCCATATGTTTGCCGCGGGATATGATATATCAACTCAAAAATCCTATGAAAAAACGATGGATGAATTTGATGAGATCGTAGGCTTTAACTATCTTTGTGCAATGCACCTAAATGATGCCAAATTTGGCGTTGGCTCAAAAAAAGATCGGCATGAAAGTATAGGAAAAGGATACATTGGGATCAAGGGCTTTGAATGCATTATAAAAGATAGGCGCATAGGCGATATACCGCTCATTCTTGAAACTATAGATGAGAGTATATGGGTTAAAGAGATAGAGCTTTTACACTCATTTGAAAGCTGAATTTTATCATTTTGGGATATTTTTGAAAAATTTTACAGCCTTAAAAGTATTTAAAAGCTAAAATTAGCTAAACTTAAAGCTCTTAGTTTTGCGAATTTTTAACGCAAAACACCTAAATTTATACAAAAAGGATAAAAATATGGTTAAAAAGCTTGGACTGAGCTTAGTTTTAGCAAGTACGCTAGTTTATGGCGCGGGATATAAAATTCCAGAGCAAAGCTCTGATTCGTTAGGGCTTTTAGCAAGCAATGTGGCGTGGAGCTTTGGTGCCGATGCGGCATATTTTAACCCCGCAAATATGATGTTTTTAGATCCTCGCCACCACTTTGAACAAAATGTGGGTTGGTTTCATATAAGTGAAGTTGACTTTAAAGCCGATGATGGCAAAACATACACTTCAAATAACTTTGACTCTCTAGCAACAACATTTAACTTTGTATCACCAGAGTACTATGCTAACTGGCGTTTTGGTCTAGCTCTTGCTGTGCCTGCTGCGCTTGGTATGGCTTGGGATGACCTAAAAGCAGCTTTTACGGCTAAGCGCTTTAAGCTTCAAGTTGTTGAGCTCAACCCAACACTAGCATACCGTATCACTGACGGTTTGGCTGTTGCGGCTGGTGTTAGGGGTGTTTATAGTAAAGGTAGAGTAGCAAGTGACTTTGGCCCAAGAGGTCAGCGCGACCTAACTGGAGACAGCATAGACTTTGGTTATAATGTTGCACTAACTTATAGACCGATAGAAAATTTATCATTTTCAGCTACATATCGCTCAAAGGTAGATCTGACTGTTAAGGGTGATGCTAAGTCAAATTTTATAGACAAACGAGCAAATTACAACGGCAAAGTTAGAGTAGAGATACCGCTACCTGCGCAACTTGTCTTAGCAGCAGCATACAACTACCAAGACTTTACACTTTTGCTAGCTTATGAGCGAACATATTGGTCAAAATTTAAAGGCTATGACTTTGAATATCCAGATGGAAAATACAAGTCAAATCAACTCTTTATTGGTTTAATGGACAATCCAAGTGAGAGAAAATACAAAGACAACAACACATATCGCCTAGGCTTAGCATATAAAGCAACTCAAAAGCTAAGACTCATGGCTGGTTTTACATATGATGAAGATGTTTCAGATTCTAAAAATACTGGCTTTGAGCTACCAAACACAACATCTCGCGCATACTCGCTTGGCTTAAACTATAATGTTACAGATGACCTTGAGCTAGGACTTGGCTATGTTTATCAAGATAGGAGCTCAAAAAGAGCCGAGGGTATACCTGTCGAGATTGGAAAAACTGTTTCAGGCGAATTTAAAAGCACAAATATACAAATCGTAGGCGTAGGCTTAAAGTATAAATTTTAATTTTAGGTGAAAAAATGGGATACAAATATCAAAACTTATATCAAAATTTAGCTGATGTAGCTATAACTAGACCAAAGTCGGTAGCACTTTATGAGGAGAGTTCAAAGACAACTTATATAGAGCTAAAACAAAAAGTAGATGCAGTGGCTGGCTATCTGCAAGGTTGTGGTGTGCATTTTGGCGATAAAGTTGCGATGTTTGTGCAAAACTCAAGTGAGTTTATCATCAGCTACCTAGCCATCACTACATTAGGCGGCGTAGCTGTACCTATAAATACCTTTTTAAAATTTGAAGAGCTTGCCTACATACTAAGCGACTGTAAAGCAAAAATTCTCATCGCATCAAGCCCTTTGTCAAAGGAGCTAAAAAAGGTTGATGAGCTAGCTCTGGAGCGCATTATATGGATCGGTAAAAATCAACGCGTTAAACCAAAACAAACACAAAATGAGCAAGATGAGTACGGAGAAAGCTTATATCTTGATGGTGCGGCAAATATGTCTTGCGAAAAAGATGTTAGCTTTGATGACGCTTTAGCGTGTCAAAGATCGGTTGAAATTTTAAAACAACCAACACTAAACGATCTTGTGCACATCATATACACCTCTGGTACAACAGGCAAGCCAAAAGGTGCCATGATAACATATAAAAATATAATATCAAATTTGCACGGAACTACAAGTAGATTTTGCGTAAGAAAGAGTGATAGATTTTTGGTATTTTTACCGATGTTTCATAGCTTTACACTAACTGCGATGGTTCTTTTGCCTCTTTATAATGGCGCTTCTAGTATTTTAATAAAATCTGTTTTTCCATTTTCAAATGTTTTAAAACAAGCTTTGTTAAAAAGAGCAACTGTATTTTTAGGGATCCCATCTATTTATACGGCTATAGCAAAGGCAAAAATTCCTTGGTATTTTCGCTGGTTTAATAAGATTAGAATTTTTGTTAGCGGTGCCGCGCCACTTGCACAACAAACTATTGATGACTTTAAGGTAAAATTCCCACGAGCAAAGCTCATAGAAGGATATGGGCTTAGCGAATGCTCTCCGATAGTCTCAGCAAATTTATTTGAAAAGCAAAAACTTTTAAGTGTAGGACTTCCTCTTGATGGATATGAGGTAAAGATAGTTGATGATGAAATGGTGGAAGTTGAAACTGGCGAGATAGGCGAGATAATCGTCAAAGGCGACTGCGTTATGCAAGGATACCTTGGTATAAAAGATGATACGACGATTATAAATGGCTGGCTAAGGACTGGAGACTTGGCAAAAGTTGATGAAGATGGTTTTATATTTATAGTAGATAGAAAAAAAGATCTTATAATTTCAAAAGGTATAAATATATATCCTCGCGAGATAGAAGAGGTTATTTACAAACTAGAAAGCGTTGAAGCATGTGCTGTTATAGGTGTAAGAGATGAGCATGCTGATGAGGAAGTTGTGGCGTTTATACAGCCAAAAGATGATGTTGAGCTAAACGAAAAGAGCGTAAGAACCTACCTAAAGTCACACCTTGCAAACTATAAGCTTCCAAAAACTATACATATAGTCACAGAGCTTCCTAGAAATGCGACTGGCAAGGTCTTAAAACGCGTTTTAAAAGAGCAAATTTCAAAAGAGGAAATAGCTGTCAGTGAAACATCTGTTTGAGTTTTTAAACACAGAGACATCGGCTAGCAAAGTAGATACTCTTATAAGTTGCACCAAAAATGAGCGTGAAATTTTAAAAACGCTTACCAAAAACTACATACAAGGTAGTTCTAGTGTGGTTGTTTATGAGCTTTTTGCTCAACTTTATGATACAAGCAAAAATGAGCATTTAAGCCACTTAGATGATATAAAATCACTATATGATAAGGGTTGGATAACTCAAAGTTTTGGTTTTTTCAAAGAGCAAAAAGCAAATTTTGCCCTACTTTCACTTTTGCACTCTGAAATTTCATTAAGCAATAGTTTTTTAAAACTGCTTGAAGTTGGCTCGCTAAGCCTTGAACTGCCTGAAATTTCAGCCTATAGCGACCATCTTGGCTACTTAAAAGATCAATTTTTACGCATAGAACTTTATGAAAAAAGGTCACTTTTTTCAGGCTCATCAAAAGCAAAAAAACATATAAATGAACAAATTTTAGAATGCGAAACTCATATTAAAAAATGTCTTGAATTAAGTAAAATAAATCTAAAAATAGAGCAAATTTTTAAAGAAAATGGTCTAAATGAAAAAGAGCAGATACTCTTTCTAGCGCTTTTAAAGCAAGAATATATCGTCGGCGAGCAAATGGGTGCTGAGCTATCAAGCCTGCTTGCATTGATAGGAGACGATGAATTTGAAAGGGCAAGTGCTAAAAATTTGCTTGATGAGAGCTCAAAGCTCGTTGAAAACGGGCTTATAGAATATGATGAGATATTAAATGCATTTGGCAATATAACTCAAAGTTTTTTTATACAAGATGAAATTTTGCAAGAGATAATGCACCCACAAAGCACCAAAACCGACAAGAAACTAAAGCTAGAAAATATCGTAAAAGAGCAAGAAATTTTTGAACTTATAGAGCCGACTACAAACATAAATGATGTTGTGTTAAACGAACAGACAAAAGAGCTGTTAGAGTCTATATTAAAGCAGGTTGATAAAAAGGTTTTAGCGCGACTAAATAGTTGGGGAGTTAAGTCTCGCAAAGGAATTGATGCAAAGATTATATTTTATGGTGAGGCTGGGACTGGAAAAACCATGAGTGCTGTAAGCCTAGCAAAAAGCCTAAAAAAGCAGGTTCTTAGCTTTGACTGCTCAAAAATTTTAAGCAAATATGTGGGCGAGAGTGAACAAAATGTTAGGAAAATTTTTGACAGCTATAAAGAAATTTGCAAAAAGACGAAGTCTGAACCAGTTTTACTTTTAAATGAAGCAGATCAGTTTTTAAGCACAAGAGTTAGCGGTGGAAATAATATTGACAAAATGCACAATCAAATGCAAAATATATTCTTAGAGCAGATTGAGCGTTTTGAAGGTGTATTAATCGCTACTACAAACTTCCTAGAAAGCCTTGATAGTGCTTTTTCGCGCAGGTTTGATTATAAGATCGAATTTAAAAAGCCAGACTTTAAAGCCAGACTTGCTATCTGGAGAAAAATTTTACCAGAAAATGCCAGTTTTGAAGATGGTTTTGATGTTGCAAAACTAGCAGAATATAGCTTAAGTGGCGCACAGATTGTGTTGGTATTAAAAAATACCGCACTAAAAGTTGCAACAAAAGATGATGGAATTTTTTGCTTTGAAGACTTTAAGGCAGCCATTGAGCGTGAGCTAAGCTCGGCATTTGGCGAAGAAAAAAGAGTTGGGCTTTTAAGATAGGCAAGCTTTAGAGCTTTTTCGTATCATTTTTGGTTTTTAAAAATTTAAATCTTAAAATTTGTCATTTTACCAACCCCAAAAAGATCTAAAACCGCTCCTAAAAACGGCTTTAGACTATAAGCTATCTGCTGGAGTTGGTTTGCCTAGCAAGAAGCCTTGTGCATAGTGGATATTAAAGTTTCTTACTTGCTCTAAAATTTCAGGGGAACCAACAAACTCAGCAACGATTTTATAGTTTTGCTTTGAGGCAAAAGTCACTATCGTCTCGACCAAATATCTTGCGTTTTGATCTGTTGGAAGCTTTTTAATGATAGAGCCGTCTATTTTGATATTATCTATATCAAG
Source organism: Campylobacter suis (assembly GCF_905120475.1). Classification (NCBI taxonomy): domain Bacteria; kingdom Pseudomonadati; phylum Campylobacterota; class Epsilonproteobacteria; order Campylobacterales; family Campylobacteraceae; genus Campylobacter; species Campylobacter suis. Next base: position 12,248 of record NZ_CAJHOE010000005.1, read on the forward strand.
TTCTAAAATTCGGTAGTAGTTTGAGTATCCAGAGCCAAAATCATCGATAGAAATTTTGCTTCCATACCCCTTAATATGCTTAATAAACGAAGCGATAACATCATAGTCCCCTATCTCCTCGCTCTCTAAAATTTCAAAACAAATACGACTTGCGTCTGAGCAAAGTTGTAGTTTTTCATCCAAAAACTCGCGCACAGACTGATCTATGATATCAATACCAGAAAGATTGACAGAGAAAGTGTAGTCTGGATAGCGCTCAACCAAGGCAAATGCATGCTCTATGACTTTTTTAGTTATTTGCGTATAAAGCTGTGCTTGCAGGGCAACATCCAAAAACTCCCCAGGATACCGTATCTTGCCACTTTGATCGATGATACGCACTAAAATTTCATAATAAGTCGCTTTTTCTCCTGGCTTAGCAACATCAAAGATACCCTGACATTCGACTATAACGGTGTTGTTTTCTATCGCATACTCAATAAGATGTGTAATGGACTGGTTTTTGTGATACCTTAGCTCAATAGCATCATTTTCTTGATACTCATAAAGCTCGTTACCAAGGCTTTTTGCATGCTCTTTGGCAAGTATGGCTTGAACAAGACGGTTAGTTTGTGGAGTATCAAAAGACAAACTAACACCGATGATAGTCTTTAAGCCAGGTAGTGTTTCACTCTTTCCATCAACTTCGATTTGCATCTGTGAAAAACCAAAATAATCTTGTATATAGCCTATATCCTCACCTAAACGATCACCGTTATACCAAAGATAAAACTCATCATCTTGAAAGCGATAAAGCTCAGCATTTATCTCAGATGTTTGCACGCATAACTTTAGGGTATTTGCAAATGCCAAAAGCATCGCATCAACAACCCTTGTCTGGTAAAAAAATCGCAAATTATCAAAATTTTTAATACCTATACTAATTATAACCCCATCTTTTTGCTCTTCTAGCGTCTCACCCATCGCAAAGTAGTTGCCAAAACCAGTAAGTTTGTCTATACTAGACTGTGCCTTTAACTGCTCGTTTTTTAGCTCAAGCTCTCTAACGATATTTGTCTCTTTGGTTTTGTCCATTTTAATGCCTATAAAACCAAGATGTTTTTGTTCAAACACAAAAGGTACAAAACGCACACTCTCATATATATATTTGCCACTTTTGCTACGGCTTATAAGCTCGTCGCTGCTAAATTCTTTTGCATATTTCACAGCATCTTGTATCTTTTTGTAAAAGCCTTCGCTATGTAGGTTTGACTTTAAAATTCCAGGATTTTTACCTATAAGCTCATCTCTATCATACCCACTAACTCTTTCAAATGTCTTATTTGTGTATGAGATTAAATTTTGCTTATCCGTAAACATGATGGAGCTAAAGCCCTCATTTACGGCTGTTTTATAAAGCTCAAGGTCTATTTGCATCTTTCTTGAAGCAACCAAAAGCCAAGATACAAGAGCTGCCAAAATGAATAATAATACTAAAGAGATAAGACCATAAATTTTAAGCTTATTTATCTCTTGAGCATAATGTTTTGTATAAATTTCATTTAGCTCTTTAAATTTAGATTTTAGATTTATCCTAGTGTTTTGCTCGGCTATATCAGTCATCTTGATAATTGAACTAAGTACGAAATTTAGCTTTGCGAGCAACTCGCTTGAGATAACATTATTTTGCTCAAAAAGCTTTATGCTAAGCATTTGTATCTCATTTTCCATATCGTTTATGTCTTCAAGCGTGGCAAATTTTGAGTTTTTGATACGCATCATTATCGATCTTATCTCTTTTTGATACTCGCTAACACTCTCAAGCTCAATCTCACTTTGCCTTAGTATGGTTATAGCGCCCGCGTTTATGTAGTTAAAACGCTCGATTAAAAGAGCCTTTTCATTAAATGCCTTAATGAGCTCTTTCATCAAATTTTCATCAAAAATTTTACCGCTTATACTAAACAAGCCAAACTCTAGTTCCTCTAAAACATTGTTGATATTATCGTAGTTTTTAAGCACAAGTTTATTTAAAAAATACTCATCTATATCCTGATTTTTAAGCTGTAGATTTACTATCGTATCCTCTATGTATTGGTTGTTTTTCATCTGCTCATTTAGATAAAGCATTCTAGTCACCATAAAAAATAGCACTAAAACACACAAGAATATGAGAAATTTGATATTTTTGCTTTTCATTTTAGTATCCTTGGGCGCTCACCACTTAGGCTCATTAGAAATTTATAAAGCTTATCAAGCTCATCTTGGCTTAGCGACCTTGCTAGCTGTATCTTTGCAACCCTTTCTATCACATCTTTTAGCAAAACTATGCTTCCATCGTGCAAGTATGGGGCTGTTCTGCCGATATTTCTAAGAGGTGGAACTCTAAAAAGCTCACTTTTTATATCTTGACCCTCATCTGATGTCATGTGTCTATGAAAGTCTGTTTGATGTCTTAAATTTGCTCCTAGATTAACACCATTATGGCAAGCAGAGCAGCCTATTTTATTAAAAATTTCAAACCCCTCTTTTTGCTCATCGCTCAGTGCATTTTTATTGCCCAGTAAATATCTATCAAAAGGCGAGTCAGCAGTATATACAGCCTTTATAAAGTGCTCAAGCACATCAACTATGTTATTGGTATTTATACTATCATCATAAATTTCTTTAAAAGCCGCACGATAATCACTGGTTTTATTTAAAGCACTTATTATCAGATCTTCGCTTGAGCCTAGCTGTTTATAAGATAGTAGGGCTATTTGTATCTGATCTTTTAAGCTTCTGATGTTTCCGCTTATAGTGTAAAGATAGTTATGTGCAGCGTTGATAATAGATGGTGGATTTATCGCATTTTCATGAACCTTTGTTCTTACCGTTCCGCTAAAATCCCAATAAAGATTATGGCAGCTCTCGCACGAAACAGTGCCATTTGGGCTAATGCGCTTGTCAAAGAAAATTCTCTTACCAAGCTGAGCCTTACTCTCATCATATTTTAACCCAAGCGAAGGCACAAATAGCTCATCACTAAGCGCAAACACCGCAAAAAAAAGTATCAAGATTATCTTACGCATCTACTCTCCAAAAAAAGGATATTATACCCTAAAAGACAAAAAGGCTCATTAAAGAATTTATCTCTTCTTCTATCTGCTCGCCAAATTCCATCTTCATAAACAGCTTTTTTATCTCGTTTTTATCGGGTTTTAAGCCATTTATCTCAAGATGCCAACAGACATTTTCCAAAGCCTCATCTTTTGTGCGAATAGCAACTCTTTTTTCGCTTAAATTTTGTTTTTTGTAGCTTATATCATTTGCTTTTAGCCACTCTTCTAGCGAACTTGCACTGCTTCCACTTTGTGGCGTTACTCCAAAGTGTGTAAAAAACGGCTCAAGCAAGCTTGAGCGTCTTGTTGCAGCAAAATTTAGATAAATTTTTTGTTTTGCACAGGAGTTAAATTTGATAAAATTTTCTTTACTTTTTATCGCTGGACTCATCGTACAAAGGGCTATGTCGTAGTATTTTTCTAAATTTGCTTCATCAAATGTAGCACAGCTTGTGCTTAGGTTTTTTACATTAAATTTTTGTGCATCCTCTTTTAAAATCTCAAGCATGCCAAAAGAGCTATCTATGCCTAAAATTTCAGTGCACGTTTTTGCGATATAAAGCGTATAAACACCGGTGCCACAACCCACATCGACAACGCTTTTTTCACTAAAACTAACATCCCAGCTGTCTAAAATCTCAAACACCCTACCACCAAATTCTGTCAAAAAGCCATCAAATCTTGGATATTTATTTGACTTCTTATCCCAAAGATGCGCCCTACTCGCACTCACCACAAACCCCCTTTACAACGACACTTTTTATATTTTTTACATTTTTTAGTTTTGGCACTTCGATACTTGTTACCTTATGGCAAACATCACAGACAAAATACGCTTTCGCACCACTTCCAAGCTCGTAGAAATTTTTATGATTATTCTCAGTTTTTACGACTATTGCGTGCTGCTCAAAAAGCTCCATATTACGATAAAATGTCGTCTTGTTCGCATCTAATTGACTTAAAATTTCATCATACGCAAGCGGCACATTTGTTTTGCTTAGTATCTCAATAATCTTTACACGAAGTGGAGTCGCTTGTATTTGATGTTCTTTTAAAAAATTTTCTATGTCCATCATTTAACCTTTTTGTATATAATATCTTGAAAATACTAAAATTTGCATTATTTTTTATCTTTTTGATTTAAGTTGCAACTTAGTTGCATTTTGCTAAACTTTCTCAAAATTTTTTAAGGAGAAATGATGAAAAAAATCTTTATGTTGCTATGCATTAGCGCAGTTGCAATCTTTGCTAAGCCGCAAGTTAGCGTATCTATAATCCCGACAAAATACTTTGTTGAGCAAATAGCTGCAGATACAGTTGATGTAAATGTCATGGTAGGAGCGGGTGCCGATCCGCACACTTATGAGCCAAAACCAAAACAGATGACAGAGCTAGAAAAAAGCGAAATTTACTTTGCTGTTGGTATAGAATTTGAAGATGTTTGGCTAGAAAAATTTAAACAAAACTATCCAAAAATGCGAGTTGTGCCTACACAAGAGGGTGTTGAGCTTATAAAAATGGTTGAGCACGGACACTCACACGATGGTCATGCTCACGGTCCACACTGCGACCATCATCATGGCGAATTTGACCCGCATATTTGGCTAGATCCAGTGATAGTAAAAACTCAAGCTGCAAATATAGCAAAAGCACTGTCTGAAAAATACCCAGCAAACAAAGAGCTTTATGCAAAAAATTTAGCTAAATTTGAGGCAAATCTTGACGCGCTTGATAAAGAGATAGCACAAAAACTTAGCGGTATGAAAAATAGAAAATTTATGGTATATCATCCATCTTGGGGCTATTTTGCAAAACGCTATAATTTAGAGCAAATAGCCATCGAGGCTGGTGGAAAAGAGCCAAAGCCAGCACAACTTGCTGAGCTTATAGATGAAGCAAAAGAGCATGATATAAAAGTTGTTTTCGTAGCTCCAAATTTTAGCAAAAAAGCAGCACAAACCATCGCCGCTCAAGCTGGTGCACAAGTCGTTGAAGTCGATCAACTTCCATTAAAATGGGAAGAGAGCATGAGACAAATGACGGAAATTTTGGCAAAAAGTAACTAAATTTGAGAATTTTTAGAGTCTTAGTCTTTGTATTTTTACTCGCTCAAAGTGCATTTTCATGTGCACTTTGCGCACTTTACTCACCAACAGCACATGTTAGTGTAAGCCTTAGTAAAAACCAAAATAGGCTTGATAGCATTACTTTTATATGGGTTTTTTCTGAAAATTTTACTCAGCTTATGTTGCAAAGCTATGATGTAAATGCCAACAATGAGCTTGATGAAAATGAGCTAAAAGTCGTACGAAGCAACCTGCTTGACTATCTTGTACCAAACGAATATCTTACAAATTTAGCCTACTACTACGACAAAGAGCAAGAGCAAAAGATAAATTTAAAAAGTAAGGATTATGAGCTATTTATCCAAGATAACAGACTAAAATTTAAAATCATTTTTGCACTTGATATAGAGTTAAAAAATTCGCTCGTTCTTAGCATGGAGAGCTTTGATAAAGGCGGCTTTTTTAACTTTATGTTTGAAAATTCAAAAGCACACGATCTTGGAGATGATATATACTTTACTCAAAACTCAAACGCAAATATAGCATTTTTAGAGCTTTCAACAAAAGATGTGGCAATAGAATTTGATAAAAAGCCAGCCTTAAAAGATCTATTAAAAACACCAGATCAAATAAGCAAGGCTGATACTTACGCGCAAATAGACGCGCTTGATACGCAAAAATTTGATGCTATCACAAAGGCAAGTCTAGGCTTTTTAGACCGCATAAAAGAGCTTATGAAAAGTGATAAAAACTCGGTAAAAACACTGTTTTTCATAGCATTTTTCTCATTTATATATGGCTTTACGCACGCAGCTGGTCCAGGGCATGCCAAAAGTCTTACTGGCTCGTTTTTTGCCGTAAATGGTGGAAATGCGATGGATGCTTTAAATTTTGCTATGAAAGTTGGCTTTTTGCATGTTTTTGGCTCATTTATACTCGTTTGCGTTAGTTTTTTTGCACTTAGCAACATCAGCGAAACAACAAAACAAGCAAGCCAAATAACAAGTATAGCTTGTGGTGTTTTAATCGTTTTTATATCACTTTTTTTACTTTATAAAAATTTAAAACCACAAAAAAAGACGCAAAATATAAAATGGAGCACACACGAAAGTGGCTGTTCTTGCTCGGCGTGCAAGGCTTTAGAAATTAGCAAAAATGGCAAAAGTGAGCTTGGAGTGACACTAGCTGCAAGTCTTATACCATGTCCTGGTGTGATTATGGTTTTTTTGCTGGCTTTTGAGCTAAAGGGCTATGTAAGTGCGGCTATTAGTGCTATCTTTATGGCGCTTGGTATGAGTGTTGTGATATTTACCGCCGCAATAATTGGCGCAAAAATAAATCAAAAACTACTCAATAAACAAATTTTTAAAACGCTTCAGATCATAGCCCTAGCCTTCATGTGCGCACTTGGAGTCATGATGATACTAAATGCAAAGGGCGGTGTGCTGTGAGCGAAATTAAGATACAAAATTTAAGCTTTGGCTATGACAGTCAAGTTGTTTTAAAAGATATAAACTTAAGCTTTAGTACGAGCGATTTTTTAGCTATCATAGGACCAAATGGTGGAGGCAAAAGTACACTTTTAAAACTCATGCTCGGACTTTTAACTCCAACTAGTGGAAGTGTTGAAATTTTTGGAAAAGAGCCAAGTCAAATGAGTGCACAAATCGGCTATGTCCCACAAAGTTTCACGCTAAATCCAAGCTTTCCATTACGGGTTTTAGATGTCGTCTTAATGGGTCTTATAGAAAAGAAAATTTTTGGTTTTTATACAAACAAACAAAAAGAGCAAGCTATAAACGCTCTTAAAAAAGTCGATATGCAAAATTTTAAAAATGCCAAAATAACCGAACTTAGCGGCGGTCAAAGGCAAAGAGTGTACATCGCAAGGGCATTGGTAAGCCAGGCAAAAGTGCTTATGCTTGACGAGCCAACAGCTAGCATAGATACAAAAACGCAAGCTGAAATTTACACTTTACTAAAGCGCATAAATGACAGCGGAGTTGCCATAGTTTTAGTAAGTCACGACGCAAATATCGCACTAAGCTTTGCCAATAAAGTCGCCTATGTAAGTACAAATTTACACCTGCATGAGCTAAAAGCTGATCAGAATAGACAAGACTTTATCTACCATCTAGCAACTAATCATAACCACTTTTGCGATGTTGAGCTTGCTTTAAAAGAGTGTGGCTGTGCGTAAGAAATTTTGTAAAAAGGGCAAAAATGCTTGAGATTTTAAGACTAGAGTTTATGCAAAATGCTGTTATATCAGGGATTTTGATAAGCATAGCGTGCGGAGTTATCGGCTCGCTTGTAGTTGTAAATCGCATGGGCTTTATCGCTGGCGGTATCGCACACGGAGCTTATGGTGGTATCGGTATAGCCTTTTTTTTCTCACTTGAGCCTTTGCTTGGGGCTAGTGTTTTTTCACTACTCCTTGCCTTGCTTATCGCATTTATTACGCTAAAAGATAGAGCAAAATCAGATGCGGTTATAGGCGCGATCTGGGCATTTGGTATGGCAATAGGCATCATCTTAATAGACCTTACACCAGGATATAATGTTGATCTTATGAGCTATCTTTTTGGCTCCATTCTAACGGTAAGCAAAAGTGATATAAATTTTATGATAGCCCTAAATTTAGGCTTTATAATCATCATCTCACTTTTTTACAGACAACTTGTAGCCATAAGTTTTGATATGGAATTTGCAAAACTTCGTGGGGTAAAGACTGAAATTTTTTACTACTTACTTGTTTGTATGATGGCGCTTTGTGTGGTTGCCACGATACGAGTTGTAGGGCTTATTATGGTTATCGCACTACTAAATTTACCGCCCATAATCGCCAGTCGCTTCTCAGGCTCACTTGGAGCTATGATGGCGCTGTCTGCACTACTTTCAACGATATTTTGCATGTGCGGGCTTGTGCTTAGCTACTACTTTAACTTAACAAGTGGCGCTAGCATCATCTTAGTAGCTTCTATTTGCTTCTTTGCTTTTTGTTTTAAAGGACGATAATAAATACGCCCCAAGCTCACTTATTAAAACTCCACATATAATCATCGCTGCACCAAAAATTTGCCATAAAGTTAATATCTCTGCACCAAAATAATACCCAACAAACCCAGCAGATACGGGCTCAAGCGAGAAAAATAGTGCTGCTTTTGTAGCCGTAGTGTATCGCTGCATAGCCGTTTGTAAAAAATAGCAAAATATCGTTCCAAAAACAACAGTGATAACTATCGCCCTAAAAAACGGCTCATCAAGTACTGGAATGACACCATTTTCAAATACAAATGCACACCCAAATGAGATAATAGCAATGACAAAAAATACAGTGCAAACAAGCGTATAAAGCTCACATTTGACAACAAAATGTCCATTTAAGACTGTATAAAGCGCGTAAAACACGGCACAAAGTAGAGCAAAAAGCTCGCCAAATCCAAGCCCAAGCTTAGCGTCACTTAAAAACCATAACCCAAATATGGCAACAAATGCTCCAACTATCGCAAAAACACTCACGCCTTGCCTAAAGCATGCTGCCGCTATAAATGGGACCATAACACACTCAAGCCCAGTTATAAAGGCTACAGTCGAGCTATAAGTAAGCTTTAGTGCAAAAGTTTGAAAAGCAAACGAACTAAATAGCACGACGCCTAAAACAACGCCGTATTTAACTGAGTTTATATCAAATTTTTTAGCCAGCTTTAGTGCGACTAAACTCATAAAAATTCCACTTAGAAAGAAACGCCAAAACAACATGACAAAAACGCCATTTGTTTTTAGCGCCTCCCCCATAGGCAAAAATGTAATACCCCAAACAAGCGCGACAACGATAAGGGCAAGATCTGCTTTGGTTTGTAGGGTCATTTACTGCAAAATACCCTTTAATATATCAGCACCTTTACCCATCACACCATCACGAAGCGCCTGCTCTTTTTGCCTCATAACCTCAAAAAGACCCTCTAATGTCTTTCGTGAAATGTAACCATTTAAATCCTCGTCATCGTTTGGCAAGACATCTTTTACACCAAAATTTGCAGCTACATTTTTTATATTTTTTGCCATTTCGCCTTTTAAAATCTCACTATCTTTGACATAGGAATTTAGCGTATTATAGGCATTTGCAAAGCTATTTTTACTCATCATATCTGAGATGATTGGCTTAAAAACAGCATCTAGCCTAGAGCTAGCATTTTTTTGCATATACTGCGTAACAGAGCCCTTAGAGTCTTGAAATAAACTTTTTAGCTCATCTTCTCGCATATTTTTTACCACATCAGCAATAACCACACTAGCTCCACTAACTGCTTTTGTGGCACTTTGGTTGATAGCTTTTGCCATCTCATTTGCATACTTTTCACCACCCACGCTTTTGGCAAGTGCTGCTGCTGTTTTTAGTGCTGGTGGAAGCTCAATTTTAGCGACTGAGTTATTTAAAAAACCATTTTTGCTAAGCTCATTTACAGAGGCCTCAAGCGCCTTCGTAACGATACTTTTATAATCTCCAGGACTTACCCCATTAGAGACATCTTTTGCCGTATTTATGGCACTATTTAGATCAAATGCTTGTGAATTTAAAGCCGCTAAAACAGCACAAAATATAAGAGTTTTTTTCATTTTTTATCCTTTTTAAAAAGTTCAAATTTTAGCCAAAAGCAATTAATAAGTGCTTAATGCGGAAAATTTTGTTAAAATACACACTTTTAAAGGAGAAAAATGCTACTTTTAATAGCCCTTGCCCTTGCCATGGATAGCGTAGCTTTAAGTCTTGCAAACGGCGCAAACTGCCAAAATTTAGCCTTTAAAAGCGTTGCTAAGATGGCTTTTATATTTGCGTTTTTTCAAGCAGTTATGCCATTTTTAGGTTATATTTTGGGACTTAGTTTTGTCGATTTTATCAAGCAAGTTGATCACTTTATAGCTTTTATCATCTTGGTATTTTTGGGCTTAAAAATGATAAAAGACAGCCGTGCAAGCCAAGATGAATCGTGCCTTTTTGATAGTCTTAAAATTTCAGTTTTAATAGCTGGAGCATTTGCTACAAGTATCGATGCTTTGGCGGTTGGCGTTACTTTTGCCTTTGATGATATAGCTATTTTAAATGCCTGTTTTATTATCGGGGTAGTTTGTTTTATTCTTTGTATTTTGGGCTTTTATCTTGGCAAATTTGCGGGGAAATTTTTACAAAACAAAGCCCTGGTTTTGGGTGGAGTTATACTTATCTTGCTTGGGGTTAAAATTTTAGCCCAACACCTTAGCGATCATGGTTTTAGTAGCTAAATTTCTATCTCGATACCAACAGGGCAGTGATCACTTCCCATTATATCAGGCAAAATAAAGGCATCTTTTAGATGCTCTTTTAAGCTAGCTGATATGAAAAAATAATCAATCCTCCAGCCAACATTTTTTGCCCTTGCATTAAAGCGGTAGCTCCACCACGAGTAAGCATCACTCTTATCGCCATTAATGTAGCGAAATGTGTCTATAAAACCACTTTGTATGACTCTATCTATCCACTCACGCTCGATAGGTAAAAAGCCAGAAGTTTTAGAATTTGCCTTTGGGTTTTTTAAATCTATCTCTTTGTGGGCAGTATTAACATCGCCGCAAAATATCACATCCTTGCCACTTGCAGTAAGCTCATTTATGTATTTTAAAAAATTTTCATAAAACTTCATCTTATATTCTAACCGCTCATCATCCTTTTGCCCATTTGGAAAATAGATATTAAAAAGTACCACATTGCCAAATCTATGCTCTAAAACTCGCCCTTCATTATCGTCAAAAAAGACAGATTTTTGCGTATGCATATCAATTTTACTCAAACTCATCACACCAGAATACCCAGCTCTCTCGCCTGAATTTACGCTAATATCAGCAAAACCGAGCTTATACATCTGATTTGGCACATCAGCATCTTTAACCTTTATCTCTTGCAAACAAACAAAATCCGCACCAAAATTTTCAAGCCAAGCAAATCCATCCTTTGCAACCACGGCTCGAAGTCCATTTACATTCCAGCTAATTAGTTTCAAATTTTATCCTTTTTATTTTTGTCTGCTATAATAGCGTATAAATTTTAAAAAGGCAAAGCGTGAGAAATCAACCAAGATATAAATTCTTTAAAAACTGGGGCTATGCGATGGCTGGATTTAGGGATATTTTTAAAAACGAGAGTAGTTTTAGGATTGAGCTATATACTTTTTTACTTGGTTTTTGCTTGCTTTTTGTCTTAAATTTTGGGTTGTTAATAAATTTATTTTTGATTTTTTCTATGATTTTAGTTTTAGTTTGCGAGTGTATAAACTCAGCTATAGAGCGAGTAGTCGATCTAGCAAGCCCAGACTTACACCCTTTAGCTGGTGCGGTAAAAGATGCAGCAAGTACTGGTGTAATGTTTTGCAATATCCTCTGCGCAACACTTTGGATATATGCTATACTTGTAAAATTTGGTGCGTTATGAGTGAGAGAGAAAGGCTGATTTTTGCTGCTCTTCTTGGCGAAAAAAAGCTTGAAATTTTGGAGTTTTTGCTACAAAATAGTGATGAAAATGGCTTTGTAAGCACTACCGTAAATGAAATTTGCACAAAGCTAAATGTCAGCAAGCCAACCACTATAAACACACTAAAGCTTCTTGAAAGTAAGAAAATTTTTGAAAGAGTAAAAAACGGAATTTATCGTTTCCGAATGTAAAATTTAGGTAAAAAGCTGAAAAAACTTTAAATAAATTTAAAATAAAATATGTTAAAATGTTACTCAAACTTCACAAATTTGAGGAAAAAATGTTCGAGCACTTCCTGCCCGCCTTCTTGCTAACTGTTTTTTTAAGCATTATTTTAAATGTTATTCTTAAAAAATATGAGATCCCAACCATCATCGGCTACATCATAACAGGAACTGTAATCTCTGAATTTTTTAATCTAAAAAGTAGCGACTCACTCGTACATATCGCAGAATTTGGTATAGTATTTTTGATGTTTACGATAGGTCTTGAGTTTAGTTTCAAACATCTTTTAAAGATGAAAAATGAGGTCTTTGTAAATGGAAGCTTGCAAGTTTTTATCTCAGGTGCTTTGCTTGCTGTTTTTGTCTACTATACGCTTAACTTAGAGACAGATAATGCCGTTATAGTAGGGCTTGCACTCGCTCTTTCATCAACAGCAATAGTGCTTAAAATTTTAAATGATAGCGGCGACATCACGCAAAGATACGGTAGGAAGTCGCTTGGAATTTTGATATTTCAAGATATTGCGGTAATCCCTATACTTATCATGGTTGATATGCTAAGCTCATCTCAAACTTCGTTAAACGAACTGCTTTTACGCACTTTCCTTGGTGCGCTCTTGCTTATCATCATGCTTTATATAGTTGGAAAATACCTAGTAAACTGGCTTTTTAATAAAGTTATCCAAACAAACTCGCAAGAAATTTTTATCGCCACAGTCTTTTTTATGGTTGTTGGCTCAAGCGCACTTGCAAATGCCCTTGGGTTTTCATTCTCACTAGGTGCATTTTTGGCAGGAATGATGATAGCAGAAACCGAACATAAACATAAAATAGAAGCCGACCTCATCCCATTTCGCGACATTTTACTTGGCATATTTTTTATCAGTATCGGCATGCAAATTAATATACCAGTCATTGCATCAAACATCTTTATCATACTTTTCATCGGCATTTGTGCGATGCTTACCAAGGCGATTGTTATATTTTGCATACTTCGTACATATCAGACTCTAAGGGTCTCATTTAAAACAGCTGTTACTATAGCACAGATAGGAGAATTTGCGTTAGCTGTCTTTGGGCTTATGACAACTCGTGGTTTACTAGACCCTAAAACATCACAAATTCTAATCGCCTCATGTGTTATATCTATGTTTTTAACCCCTTTTATACTTAAAAAGTTAAATTTTGTAGCCGATAAAATAGAAAAAGAGATAATCATCGAGCCAGAACAAACAATAAAACAGCAAAAAATTTCAAACCATATCGTTATCTTTGGCTATGGAAACCTAGGACAAGAAATAGTCTTGCAAGTTAAGGCTAGACACCTGCCGTACCTTGTTATAGAGAGCGATTTGGGGCTAGTTGAGCTTGGCAGAAGTCGCGGCGAAAATGTATTTTTAGGAAATGCCTTTCAAGATCATACTTTTGAATACGCCTGCGTAAGAAGTGCAGCTGCCGTAATAATAGCTGTTTCAAACGAACAAAAACTTGAGCTTATCACAAAAACTGTTTCAGGATATACAGAGAGAATTCAAACCGTCATGATGATAAGCGAACAAGAGCGTCGCGAGAAAATGTTTGATGATTTGGGGCAAAATTTCTACTTTGTTAAGCAAGAAAAGGCGCTTGGCGAAATAATGGTAAGGCGAGCACTTGAGTGTCAAATAGGCACAACAAAGCACCACTTTACTAAAGTCACCGATGATGAAGTGGTAAAAGCAAATTTCTTAAGGTCGTTTGATTAGAGTTTTGCATATTTTTGTAGAAATTTTAGGTAGCTAGTAAATTTTATAAAAACTTTATTTTTAAATTTTATAGCGCTTAAATAGATGTTTTATTGTGTAAGTTTGATTAAAGACCAGCTGCCAGTAAAGCTTCACTTTGATGATGTGCGATAAGTGGCTCAATAATCTCATCAAACAGCCCAGCTGCCATTATGGCGTCAAGACGGTAAAGTGTTAAGTTTATGCGGTGGTCGCTTATGCGGTTTTGTGGGAAGTTGTATGTACGAATACGACCACTTCTATCTCCAGTACCTACCTGACTTTTTCGCTCACTCATCTCTTTTTCAAGGCGCTCTTGCTCTTGCATCTCATAAAGCCTAGCTTTTAGAACTTTCATCGCAGCCTCTTTATTTTTATGCTGACTTTTTCCATCTTGGTTTGTTACAACAATACCAGTCGGTATATGCGTGATACGAACAGCACTATCGGTAGTATTTACAGACTGTCCGCCATGACCTGAACTACGCATAACATCTATACGAAGATCTTTCTCAGCAATCTGAACCTCACTATCTTCAACCTCTGGCATAATAGCCACAGTAACAGCGGAAGTATGTACCCTACCTTGACTTTCAGTCTCTGGAACACGCTGAACCCTATGTGTTCCGCCTTCAAATTTCATACGAGAGTATGCGCCAGCACCCTTAACGAGCAAGATAATCTCTTTAAACCCCCCCACACTACCTTCGCTTTGACTTACTATCTCAAATTTCCATCCGCGAAGCTCGGCATATCGTATATATGCGTTAAACAAGTCGCCCACAAAAAGAGCAGCCTCATCTCCACCAGTACCAGCGCGAATCTCTAGAAATATATTTTTATCATCATTTGGATCTTTTGGAAGAAGTAAAATTTTTATCTCGCCTTCAAGCTCCTCTTTGCGTAGTTGAGCATTTTTAAGCTCCTCTTTTGCAAGCTCGCCAAGTTCGGCATCATCGAGTAGATTTTTATTCTCTTCTATATCGTTTAAAATTTGAAGATATTCGCTAGCCGCATCCTTTATCGCCTCAAGCGATGACTGCTCTTTTGAGAGCTTGGTCATCTTTTCTATATCTGTAATAATACCTGGATCGCTTAAAAGCGTAGAGATTTCATTATAGCGATCCAAAAACGGCTGGAGTTTGCTGGCTAGCATTAAAATAATTTATGCGATTTTTAGAGTATTTACGAGTTTAGCTAAACGACCTACACGGCGTGAAGCTGTTTGCTTTTTCAAAAAGCCTTTGCTTACAAAGCTATGAAGACTCTTGTTTGCTACTTTTAGTGCTTCAGTTGCAGCATTTAGGTCTTTTGCATCAACAGCTACCACTACAGCTTTTGTTATATTTTTAAGTCTTGTGCGGTAAAATCTGTTTCTCTCAGTTCTCTTAATAGTCTGTCTAGCTCTTTTTTCAGCAGATTTGTGATTTGCCATTAAATTACCTTTTTATAAAATTAGTCCGTGATTATATAAAATTTAGCTTTAAATTGTGCTTAATTTAAGTGAAATTTAAAAATGAAGTAAAATTTGAAAATTTTTGCTACAATTATAACAAAATTTTAAAAATATAAGCAAAGTGGTGGTTTTTTGGTCATAAACAAACTAAAATTTTCTAAAAACTGTGCTTTATGAAAGGTAACAAATGAAACTATTTGGCACTGATGGCGTTCGTGGCAAAGCTGGAGAAAAACTCTCTGCTCAAACCGCTATGAGGCTTGCTATGGCAGCTGGAATTTACTTTCGCAAAGATAGCTCAACAAATACAATCTTAGTCGGTAAAGATACAAGAAAAAGCGGATATATGATAGAAACGGCTATCGTGGCTGGTCTTACAGCGGTCGGATATAATGTCTTACAGATAGGTCCTATGCCTACACCAGCGGTTGCATTTTTGACTGAAGATATGCGCTGTGATGCTGGTATAATGATAAGCGCAAGTCATAATCCTTATTACGATAATGGCATTAAATTTTTTAATCACAATGGCGATAAACTAGAAGAGGATATCGAGCGTGAGATAGAAAAAATTTACTTTGATGATGAGGCTATCAAAAATGCTCAAAAAACTATGGAAGCAATAGGCGCAAACAAGCGTATAGACGATGTTATCGGAAGATACATAGTGCAGATAAAAAACTCTTTTCCAAAAGAGTTAAATCTTAAAAAATTGCGTGTTGTTCTTGATGTGGCAAACGGGGCTGCATACAAGGTAGCTCCTACTGTATTTAGCGAGCTTGGGGCTGATGTTATAGTCTTAAACAGGCAGCCAAATGGCTCAAATATTAACCAAAACTGCGGAGCCTTACACCCAGAAGAGCTAGCCGATGAAGTAAAGCGTTTACGCGCTGACATAGGCTTTGCTTTTGATGGAGATGCTGATAGGCTGGTTGTTATTGATGATAATGGCGCTATCGTGCATGGAGATGCCTTGCTTGGGACACTTGGGGTATTTTTACACGAACAAAAGATGTTAAAAGGTGGTGGTGTAGTGGCAACGATAATGAGTAATGCCGCACTTGAAGATCATTTAACAAAGCATAAAATAAAGCTATTTAGGGCAAATGTCGGGGATAAATATGTCCTTGAGCTTATGAAAAAAGAGGGGATAAATTTTGGTGGAGAGCAAAGTGGGCATGTGATATTTAGCGACTTTGCTAAAACTGGCGACGGACTGGTAACAGCCATGCAAGTAGTTGCAATGTTGCTTAAAAAAGATAAAAAAGCTAGCGAAATTTTCTCTGCTCTCACACCATATCCACAAATTTTACTAAATTTAAAGATAACTGAGAAAAAGCCACTTGAAAGCATAACTGGACTTAAAGAGTTTGAAGAGAGCCTAAAAAAAGATAACATACGCTCGCTTTTTCGCTACTCTGGTACAGAAAATTTAATCCGCCTACTTTTAGAAGGCAAAAACCAAGCTCTGGTTGAAAAACGCATGGATGAAGTTGAGAAATTTTTTACAAAAGCCTTAAATGCGTAAAATTTTAGCTGTTTTTGCACTTACTTTTATAGTCGTTTTTATCATCGACCAAGCGATAAAGTGGGCATATGTGCAAGGTTATGGGCGCTATGATGGAGAGTATTTTTCGCTTATTTTGACATACAACAAGGGTGTGGCATTTTCGATGTTTGCTTTTTTGGGTGAAAATCTAAAATTTATCCAGCTATCTTTGCTATTGTTTGCATTTGCTTACCTTATATATGAGCGAGAAATTTTAAGCTCCCATGCAGTTGCGATTGGTATGATATTTGGCGCCGGAAGCTCAAATGTTCTTGACCGCTTTATACATGGCGGTGTTGTAGACTATGTTTTTTGGCACAAATGGTTTGAGTTTGCGGTATTTAACTTTGCTGATGTGATGATAGATATCGGCGTAGTTTTGATACTTTGGCAAAGTTGGCGTGCAAAAAAAGTTGCTAAATTTTAACTATAAATTTAAAAATTTTATGTTAAATTTAGCAATATAAAAATAAAGCTTCACAGCTTTAAATTTTGGCAGATTTGAAAAAATAGACAAATTTAGCCGCAAAAGGACTTGATGTTGAATAATGTGTTCGTTGCTTATGGGCTTTGGTTTTTTCTTGGATGGTTAGGGGCGCATAGGCTTTATCTTGGCAGATTTATTAGTGGTTTTATGCAAATGGCACTATTTTTCTTAGGCTCTGCAACCTATTGGTTTTTTTTCATTGGATTTATACCGTGGGTGATTTGGGGGATATGGTGGCTTTGCGATGTCTTTTTAACAGGCAAGATAGTTGATGAAAATTTACTAAAACAAAATATGAAAAATGAGCTAAAAAATAAGTCTTTGGCTGATGACCTACGCCTACTTTACGAGATGTTTGAGCGCGGGGAAATCACAAAGGCTGAGTTTGAAGCTAGAAAAGAAATTTTATTTAGGTAAGGGGGAAGTTATGTCAGAAATTCTTGTCGAATACTACAGTTATTTTCGATTTGCGCACTACATTTTTTTCGTTTCGTGGATGGCGATGCTCTTTTATCAGCCAAGACTTTATGTCTATCACGCCGAAAATATGGATAAGCCAGAGTTTGTTAAAGTAGTTGAAGTGATGGAGTACAAGATGTATCACTACATCGGCTGGATAGCGCTGATTGGCTCATTTGTAACAGGTGCGCTTATCATCCTTGCTATACCAGATCTTTTAAAGTCAGGATATGTGCATGTTAAGCTTACAACCGTTATTGTGATGGCGATATACCATCTTGATCTTGGCAGATATATGCGTCTTTTAAAAGAAAAGCGCTGTACAAAAGATGGAATGTTTTTCCGTGCTTACAACGAAGTGCCAACGGTCGCGATGATAGTCATTATATGGATGATAGTCTTTAAGCCATTTTAACAAAATTTTAAATAAATTTTGCTATCATTTTGAGAAAGATTACTAAAACAAAGGATATAAAATGAGTATAAAAACCTATGCCAAAGTCGCACTTCTTGCATCTTTAGTTCTTTTTTCTGGTTGTGCGTCTGAAAAGTCAAGAGCTGTTGAAACTCCAAAACTAAAATCAGCCCAAACTGTATATCATGGCGAGAAACACACTGTTTCAGTAGGAAGGTTTAACAACCAATCATCTTATCAAAATGGAATTTTTAGCGATGGAGAGGATAGGCTTGGCAACCAAGCCAGCACGATACTCATAACAAATTTGCGAGATAGTGGTAGATTTAATGTCTTAGAGCGCACAAATATGAAAATCCTAAAAGAGGAAAATGCACTAAGCAAAACCAATGCAAATTTTAAAGGTGCAAAGTATGTTATCACTGGTGATGTGACAGAATTTGGCAGAAAAACTGTCGGAGACATGCAACTTTGGGGCATACTAGGCAAAGGTAAAACACAAGTAGCATATGCAAAGGTCAATCTAAATGTAGTGAGCGCAGCTACTGCGGAAGTTGTTTATTCTGCTCAGGGAGCTGGTGAATATGAACTAAGCAACCGTGAGATAATTGGCTTTGGTGGCACAGCAGGTTATGACTCTACGCTAAATGGCAAAGTTTTAAGCCTTGCTATAAGAGAAGCTGTTGATAATCTAGTAAATGGTCTTGAAAGTGGTGCTTGGTCAGTAAAATGATATACAAAAAAGCCTTGCTAGCAGCCGCTACAGTGATTGTTTTTGCGGGTTGTGGCGCTTCATCAACTCCGCCACTTTATCACTGGGACGGCTCATATTCATCGTCACTTTACAGCTATATAAATGACGAATACAGTCCACAAGAGCAAATTTCTATACTAGAAAAATCCGTGCAAGATGCATATACAAAAAATGCAAAAGTCCCACCTGGGCTTTACGCACATCTTGGGCTTTTGTACTCAAATTTAGGAAATACAAAACAGATGCAAGGCTACTTTGCAAAAGAGGTTGAGCTGTATCCAGAGGCTAAAAATTACATTGAGTTTTTGCTAACACAAAACAAGACGAAAAAGGCAGAAAAATGAAAATTTTGCAAGCTATATTTTTATCATTTATCTCGCTATTTTTCGTTGCTTGCGCTTCGCCAAAGAGTTATGATTATTCAAATTTTATGCAAAGTAACCCTCGCTCAATCCTAGTTTTAATGCCAACAAACGAAACTACCGAGATAAGGGCGTCATCAGCAGTTATCTCAAACTCACTAGCGCCTCTTGCGGAAGCCGGATACTATGTGTTTCCTATGGCTTTAGTTTATGAAACATTTAAAGCAAATGGCATAAGTGAGCCAAGCGAAATAGCCCAAGTTCCGATATCAAAACTAAAGAAAATTTTTAATCCAGATGCCGTTTTATATATAAATGTAACGCAATACGGCACATCTTACCAGCTTATAAACAGCAAAACAGCTGTCTCTCTTTACGCAAAGCTAATTGATGCAAATACCGCAAACACGCTTTGGGAAAAGAGTATAACCGCACAGCAAGACTCAAGCAGTGGCAACTCTAGCCTACTTGGGATGGTGATCTCTGCGATGATAACGCAAATAGCAAATACAATATCAGACAAAGGATACGAAATGTCGGCACAAGCGGCATCTATGCTATTTGCCAGGGACTGCTATGACTGCTTGTTGCGTGGGAGCTACTCGCCAAAATACAGACAAGATTTGCAAATAATAAAACAGTATTAGTCGGCGACTAAGCCTACTTAGCCTCCGACAATTTTTTAAATTTTAACCTAAAATTCTGACCATTTTTAAATAAAACCTATCTACCATTTGCTTTTTTAGAACAAGCTTGAACAGCTTCGATCAAAGCTGAGCGAAAACCCATTTTTTCAAGCACAGAAACAGCTTCTATCGTCGTGCCGCCTGGTGAGCAAACCTCATCTTTTAGCACGGCTGGATGCTTTTTGCTTTCTAGCATTAAATTTGCAGATCCTGCCACGCTTGCAGCGATTATCTCGTAAGCCTGCTCTCTTGAAATGGCGTTTTTTACCCCAGCATCAGCCACCGCTTCGATAAACATAAAAACGTAGGCGGGCAAACTTCCAGCGATCGCCGTAAATGCTCCAAATTTAGCCTCATCTAGCTCATAAACTCTGCCAAAGTTTTGAAAAATTTCCATTATCTTATCTTGCTCGGTTTTTGATAAATTTGTACTAAAGCTTATAGCACTTACGCCTTGTGCTATGGCTGTTGGCGTGTTTGGCATGGCTCTTACTACTTTGGCAGTTTTGCCCAAAATTTCTAAACTTTGTGAGATAGTAAAATTTGGTGCGAGTGTGATTAAAATTTTATCTTTTAGCTCATTTTTTATCAGATTTAAAAATTTTTCATATATATTTGGCTTGGTTGCTAAAAAAATCATATCTGAGTTTTTGACAACTTCTATCTCATCATTAACAGCCATAACGCCAAATTTCTGCACCATCTCATCTGTTTTACTACGAGCAAAAACTACCACTTTTTCTGCATTATTTTTTGCAAAAAGAGCTGAGATCATCGCAGAGCCCATATTTCCAGCACCTATAAAGCCTATTTTCATTTTAAATCCTTAAACAATATTATCAAAAAAGTCTGTATCTATATCGCAAATTTCAATATTTTGACGAATTTGTATGCCAATTTTGTATTTGATAGCTAATTCAGACAGCCTATCTCCGTCTATCAAACTTATAGTGTGGCTTTGTATCCCATTTGCATAAGAAATTGCCTCTTTTGTAAAATTTGAAGTTGTGATAAAAATGCCCTTTTTGGTTGCTTTGTCAGATATTGCTCCAACAAATTTTTGTATTTCTGGCCTAGAAACACTGCCTTGCCAATTTTTAGCCTGTATATAGACCTTAGAAAGCCCCAGCTCATCTTCATCGATAATACCATCTATCCCACCATCAGAGCCATTTTTGGTTAGCTTGCCGACACCATAGCCAATTTTTTCAAGTAGCAATAAAACAAAAAATTCAAAAAATCTTGGATTTTTAGATGAAATTTCATTTAAAATTTGTGATTTTAAATTTTGAGTAAGCTCGTTTGATATAGACAAAATATTTTCTATCGGAGTTTTTTCATCATCTTGATTTGCTGTATTTTTACTAAGAGAAATTTTTGCACCATAAACATCTTGATACCAGTTTTGAAATTTCTGCTCAGCATTTTTTTGGCTTAATAGCTTTTTGCCAGACTCGGTTATCTCATATCTTCCACGCATACCATCTGTTTTTTTAGCCAATATTTTTGACTTAGGTAACTCTAAAATTCGCTTATTATTTGCCAAATAAGCCACAGCCCAATCGGCACGATTTACATAAGTTACTGTGCCATTTGATGTTTTTTCTTTTTTATCTTCTTCGCTAAATTTAAAAAAATCAGCAACAAATCCTATGATCTCTTGTCTATTTGCACTCCCTTTTTTACCCAAAAACTCTAAAATAGGAAACATCATCTCTTTGAAATTTGGTATCATAAAATCACCTCACCTGTCCTTCGCCACGCACGATGTATTTATAAGTCGTTAGCTCTCTTAGTCCCATCGGACCTCTGGCGTGAAGTTTTTGCGTGCTTATGCCTATCTCCCCGCCAAATCCAAACTCACCGCCATCGCTAAACCTAGTCGAAGCATTTGCATAGACCACCGCGCTATCGACTGCATTTAAAAATTTCTCCACATTCTCATAGTTTTTACTTAAAATCGCGTCAGAGTGTCCGCTAGAGTGAGCGTTTATGTGATTTATCGCCTCATCTAAGCCACTCACCACTTTAACCGCTAAAATCATATCTAAAAACTCTGCCCCAAAGTCCGAGCTCTCAGCCTTTTTGACATTTTTATGCCCGCTAAAATTATCATAAATTTTTTCATCCAGCCTAAGCTCTACATCGCTAAGTTCACCTACTAGCTCGCTCATCATCTTATCTGCGATTTTTTCGTGCATTAGCACGCACTCTACGGCATTGCAAACGCTTGGTCGCTGAGTTTTGGCGTTTTTGATTATCTTTACTGCCTCGCTTACACTCGCACTCTCATCGATAAAGATATGACACACACCAGCCCCCGTTTCGATGACTGGGATGGTGGCGTTTTGCACGATAAACTCTTTTAGTCCCTTGCCGCCGCGCGGTATAAGCACATCTATAAGCCCGTTTAGCCTTATCATCTCATTCACGCTTGCTCGCTCACTATCTTTTAGCAAAGCGACCGCACCTTTTGGCAGTCCAAATTTTGCCCCCGTTTCGTTAAACAGCTCGCACAAAGCGATGTTTGAGTGCAAGGCGCTGGCTGATCCTCTAAGGATCACGGCATTTTGGCTTTTTAGAGCAAGGGTTGCGACATCTATGCTGACATTTGGGCGGCTCTCATATATCACGCCGATAACCCCAAGCGGCACTCGCACCTTTTGTATGCTAAGTCCATTTTGGTGTTTCCAGCCGCCTAGCATCTCGCCTATGGGATCGCCTAGGCTTGCCACTTGTGCTACGCCTTGTGCCATAGTAGCAATCCTGGCGTCATTTAATCTTAGCCTATCAAGCAACGCCTCACTTAGCCCAGAGTCAAGGCCTGCCTTAATGTCTTTTGAGTTTTGCTTAATTATCCACTCTTTTTTTGCCATAAGCTCGTTTGCTACGGCGTTTAAAATTTCATTTTTGCAAGTCGTTTTTAGACTTTTTAGCTCTTGTTTTGCTAAATTTGCCTGCTTTGCTAGGTTTAGTATCTCACTCATTTTATTCCTTTTTACCTAAACTAGTGCCAGATTGTCTATATGAACTATCTCTTCATCGTATTTATAACCCAAAATTTCCTCTATCTCATCGCTTTTTTTGCCAATTATCTGTGAAATTTCTTGTGATGAGTAATTGCTAATCCCCCGTGCCAAAAGCTCGTTTTTGCTGTTTAAAATTTCTACCACAGTCCCTCTTTCAAACTCCATCTTGACATCTTTTATCCCAACACTTAGCAAGCTTTTGCCGTTTTTTAGGGCATTTTCTGCCCCGCCATCTATGATGATAGCTCCACTTTTTACAGAGCCATAACCAAGCCAATACTTCTTAGAGTTTAGCTTTTTATCTTGGCGTAAAAAAAGCGTTCCTATATCATCTCCGCGGACTATATTCACGATATTTTGGGGATTTGAACCACTTGCTATGATTAAATTTGTCCCGCCCTTTGTCGCCATATCAGCAGCGATTATCTTTGTTTTCATGCCACCAGTGCCAAATTTACTCCCCTCGCTACCTGCCATATTTTTGATATTTTGATCAATTTTTTCTACGATATTTATAAATTTTGCATCCTTAAACTCACTTGGATTTTTATCATACAGTCCGTCTATATCGCTTAAAATGATGAGTAAATCCGCCTCCACAAGCCCTGCGACAAGGGCTGAAAGCGTATCGTTATCGCCGACTTTAACACCCCTTATGCCATCGCCTACGACCGGGTCGTTTTCGTTTATGATAGGGATTATTTTTTTTGAAAGTAGCGAGTTGCAAACAATTCTGATATTTAAATATCGCTTTCGGTCGCTAAAATCATCTTTTGTAAGCAAAAGTTGGGCTATATTTTTACCATAAGCCCAAAATAAAATTTGATAAAGATGTATGAGCGAAACCTGCCCGATCGCGGCTAGTGCTTGTTTTTCGGTGATTGATTTTGGTTTTTGCGTTAGTTTTAGCTCGCCCATACCAGCTCCAACCGCACCAGAAGTAACAAACACAACATCAAGCTCATCGTTTAACTTGCTTAAATTTGCCACAATTTGCTTTATCTTTGGTTCATTTAGCGATCCATCGGCATTTGTAAGGGTTGAAGTGCCGATCTTTACGACCACTCTTTTTACATTTTTACCAAGCTCTTTTCTCATTATAAACCTTCAAAATTTTCTTAATTATACTAAAAAATGGCAGGAATTTGGCTTGTTTATAAAATTTAGCTAAAATAAAGCAAAAAAGGAGAAATAATGACAAACATAAGGGAGTTTTTAAAGCATGAAGCAAGCGGGGGGATCTTGCTGATGATAGCAACTATCATCGCCCTAGTTTGCCAAAATACCTTTCTAAGCGACTTTTATAACGAATTTTTAAAGACAAAATTTACCATTAGTTTTGGGGATTTTGGACTATCAAAGCCACTTATTTTATGGGTAAATGACGGACTGATGGCGATATTTTTCTTTTTAGTTGGACTTGAACTAAAGCGAGAAGTTTGCGAGGGAGAGCTAAGAAACCCTTCTCAAATCGCACTTCCAGCCATCGGTGCACTAGGTGGGGTAGTTATACCAGCAGCGATTTTTTATATATTTACAAAACATGACAGCTTTGCTGCTTCTGGCTGGGCTATACCAACAGCAACAGACATCGCTTTTGCACTAGGGATACTAAGCTTGCTTGGCTCAAGAGTGCCGACAACACTTAAAATTTTTCTAATGACCTTGGCTATTATTGACGACTTATGTGCCATCATCATCATCGCTTTATTTTACACAAGTGAGCTTAGCGTGCTTTCACTTGGCATCGGAGCTATTTGTATCGTCGCTCTTTTCGTGATAAACCGAATGGGCGTAAAAAGTAAAGCGGCATATCTACTAATTGGCATCATAATGTGGGTAGCTGTGCTAAAATCAGGGGTTCACGCAACACTTGCTGGCGTAGTGGCGGCATTTTTCATACCACTAAGTTTTAAAAATGAACCACAAAATTCTATGCTAAAAAGTATCGAGCATGACTTGCATAGCTGGGTAGCGTTTGGCGTGCTCCCGATATTTGCTTTTGTAAATGCTGGCATCGCTCTTTCTGGTGTAAGCATGAGCGAGCTTGCTCAGCCTGTTGCTTTAGGCACGATGCTTGGACTTTTTGTCGGTAAACAAATCGGAGTATTTGGGTTTAGCTTTTTGGCGATAAAATTTGGTCTGGCAAAGCTTCCAGAAGGTGCAAGCTGGGGTCAGCTTTATGGGATTGCGTTGTTGTGTGGGGTTGGCTTTACGATGAGTTTATTTGTAAATGGCTTGGCATATGCAGACACTGATGCGTTTGCCTATACTGATAAACTAGCGATATTAATCGGCTCCCTTGTTTCTGGCGTAGTTGGTTATATAATCTTGCGTATATCAAAAAGAACAAACGAGCCTTCAGGGCAAATTTAAAAGTTGCAGGGCAGTTTTATCTGCCCTATTTTGCATTTTTCTAATCCATAAAAACACACAAAACAAACAACAAAACTTAAAAAATAGATCTTTAATTTTAAAGATAATTTGCTAAAATTTAAAAGCAAAGGCAAATTTCACTTTGCCCATTTTCGCTAGGGATAAAAATGCTACAACTTGAGTATCAAAGGTATTTTAGCAACAAAAGCACAAGTATATATAAAAATCGTAAAGATGAAAGTAAGCTTATTCCAAAAGAGTATGTTAATGATTCGGTTATCAATGCTTATGCGCTTGCACTTTTTGCAAATGAATTTTATCCAATTAACTATAAACAGATACCAAAGGATGCCTTTGAGAGGATTTTTTGTGTGGGTAAAAATTTCAAAAAATATGAAAAAGCCATAGGCCCTACGCCCATACAAACAGACCTCATCAAAGCAGTCCCTAAAAACAAGATAGATGAGCTACTTCAAAAGCAAGCGATTAAGAGATTTGGCGAATTTGACGATGTAAAAAATGTGATCGACTTTTTTATGGATAAAAAAAGTGATTTTATCACAGGTCAGATAATTTATCTAGGCGGAGTATCTAACTAAAATGATAGAAATTTTTAAAACTTTTGGCGACAAAACAGCCATAGTACATAAGGACGCTAAGCACTCATACAGCGAGCTTTATGAGAAAATCACCAAACTAAAACAGAGTATAAAAGATATAAAAAGTGGCGAAGTGGTGGCTATCTTGTCTGATTATTCATTTGAAAGTATAGCCTTGTTTTTTGCACTTTATCAAAATAAAAACATCATAGTTCCCATCATCTCGCAAAAGCAAGCTGAGATCGATCTAAAGCTTGAAGAATCCTTCGCAACAAAATTTATAAACATAGCCGATGAAAGCCTATCCATCCACTCGCTAAATCAAACCAAAACTCACGAAATGCTTAAAAGCCTAAGGCAGGCAAATCGCGCGGGCCTTATACTATTTTCAAGCGGCAGCACGGGCAAGCCAAAGGCAATGATACACGACCTAGACACGCTCATATCGCACTATAACGACAAAAAAGAGAAGTCGATAAATATGATAATCTTTTTGATGTTTGATCGCATCGGCGGTCTTAACACGCTATTTAACATCCTATCCATCGACGCTACCGCCATCATCCCTCAAAACCGCAACGCTGATGATGTCTGCAAGCTTTTAGCTGAGTATAAGATCATGGTCTTGCCATCCAGCCCGACATTTTTAAACCTTATCCTTATGAGCAATGCAAATAAAAAATATGACCTAAGCTCGCTAAGGATGATAACTTACGGCACAGAGCCTATGCCAGATAGCCTTTTACAAAGGCTAAAGGCGGAGTTTCCAAGGGTGAAATTTTTGCAGACTTTTGGCACTAGCGAGACGGGCATAGCAAACACATCATCAATGTCATCAAACTCAACTTTTATGAAGATAGATGATATGAATTTAGAGTATAAGATAGTAGATGGTGAGCTGTGGCTAAAAAGCAAGGCTCAAATTCTAGGCTATCTAAACTCATCTATGCAAAGCTTTAGTGATGATGGTTGGTTTAAGACAGGCGACTTGGTAGAGACCACAGAAGATGGCTATATAAAGATCATAGGCAGAAACAAAGAGATCATAAATATCGGCGGTGAAAAGGTGCTACCAAACGAGGTCGAGTCTGTGATACTTTCGATGGATGAGGTCGATGACTGCTTGGTTTATGGTGAGAAAAATGCCATAACAGGGCAAAGCGTATCGTGCGATGTGGTGCTAAAACAAGGCATAGATAGTCAAAATATCAAGATAAAAGTGCGAAAATTTTGCAAAGACAAGCTAGCAAACTACAAGATCCCAACAAAGGTAACAGCCGTAGAGCGCACAAATTTTGGCGAGAGATTTAAGAAAAAGCGTATTTTGGGCTGATTTACAACCCACTTAATACAAACTCTTCTCTATACGTTTTTAAGTCATACAAAATTTACGAATAACTTAAAACATTAACACTTTTTAAAGGTTTTATAAGCGATAATTTTAAATAAATTTTAATCGGAGGTACTATATGGCAAGTGATTCTTTTTCGGGTTTTGTAGGCTATGAGGCTATCTTGATTAATGATAGCGAAGTAAAGGAATTTTTTTACATTTTGATAAATATAATGTAAAAAATAATAGCGATGACATAAACGAAGAGTGTAAAAAATTTATTTTTGAAAATTTTGAGATAAATAAAAACTATAAAAATATTTTAGATAAAGACCAAGATGTTAGGTTTAAAATTTTTTCGATAAGATATACTGATGAAAATTACTATTCTTTAGAATTAAATAAGGACTATGAAAAATTAAGTATACTAGATAAAGCCATAGCTCAAAAGGATGCAAGTGTTGAAAATGAGCTTGTTAAAGAAATCTTACACAAAAAAGAATTAAAACCTATAAAAGACAAAACTAGGCGTTATGATATTGCTTATTTTATAGAATTTAATGAAGAGTATTTTATCGTAGATGGTGATAAAATTTCAAAAGTTGATAACTTGGCATCTTTTGTATTAAAAAATAAAGAAAAAATAAAATATAGAACAATCCCTAAAAATACTAATCTTTTTAAGCAATTAGCAGATAAAAATTTTAGTGGTAAAAGCATTAGTTGTAAAGATTCGGATAGAGAATATTTATTCAATGAATTAATTAAAATTTGTGATAAAAAAGATATTGCACAAGATTTATATTTAAAAGATATTGATTTAAAAGAAGAACATATTTATATACTAACAGATAACAACAAACATTATCTACACTATGACAATAAAACCTATAAGATACAAGATATTGATTTGCTTAATTTTTATTTAAATAATAAATACAAAAAAGAAGAGCACAATGCATTTGATTTAGGAGAGAATACAAAAATCATATCCTTAAATGCATCTGATGGATATATAGATAATGAAGATAAAATACCACAAAATATTATTAGTAGTGATAATATAGATAAAAATATATTGGATGAATTAAAAAAGATTCAAAATAAAATAAGAAAAACAGTAAAAATTTCACCTATATGGCTAAGTTTAATAGACAGCATTCACTTTATAATGTTTAATATCGAAGGCAATAATGTGTTATACGCCATAAGACCAACGGATAAAGTTTATGATATTGAAAATATACATTTTGGATTTTATAGAGATAGTGGTTTTATGGATGAAAATCGTGATGATTTTATGCAGTCTTTGTACAAGTTTCAGCAAGAAGGCGAATTTGATAATTTTAGTGAGATACAAAGGGTATCATACATATATCCAGGAAAGAACAAAAACGTAAATATTATATCCTATAAAGATAATTTATATATAAAAGAAGAGTGGTATAAAAATCTATTTGCCTCTTCTGGATATGGGCTAAAAGCGGTTTTATTCAAGCTACTTGATAATGCCAATATGCTTTTATATAAAGAAAATATTAATAATATTTTTGAGTATAAAAAAGATAGTTTTAGATATCTTTTTGATGATTTTATACATGGAAAAAGTAAGTTTAAATTTTTCAGCTTTAATATAAAATGTCTTTATAAGGTTGCTATTTGGTCTGTATTGATATATTTGATTTTTCTTTTGCCAAATGTAGTTTTTATGGATAAGATCGCTGTTGTATTTGCTATTCTTGCTATTATTTATTTCACATATCTTTTTCCACTATCTTATGAAGAAAAAATTTTTAAAAAAAGAGAGTTAATATTTAAAACAAAAAATTTCGGTTATAAGGTAATAAGCAGTGATTTAAAATCATTACATAAAATAATTCAAGAAAACTCCATAACAAATAAAGAAAATCAAAAATTAAACAATATCGTAGATGAGTATTTTAACCTAAAAGAAAAAACATATCATTACAATAGCAACAAACGCTCGATCATCTTTGCCGTTCTTGCCATCATCATCTCTGCTTTGGCACTTACTGGGTATGTTGAGTATGAAGTTAAGCAGTTTTTTGGCGAACCGCAAAGACAAGATGGTTATGTGCTTACGTTTTTTAAACATTTGATAGGAGCTTTTAAATAATCATGGGTCAAATACTAAGTCTAGACTACAAGCTTTTTAGCAGTCGCGATAAGCGTATTTACACAAAAAATGCCAATAAGAGCAAGCTCGTTAAGAGTGAGTATGTAGTTGATTCGGTTATTAACACTTATGCGCTTGCGCTTTTTGCAAATGAATTTTATCCAATTGAGTATGACAAGATCCCAAAAGATGCCTTTGAGAAGATTTTTTGTGTGGGTAAAAATTTCAAAAAATATGAAAAAGCCGTAGATGAGCTATGCGAAGAGTGCGGTAAAAAAAGTCAAACATACATCACAAACTTAACAAATTTAAGATGTTTTATAAAAGACTTTTATGCAGATGACAGAAATAAAAACAAACACATAAAAGGACGCCTTGAAAAGCTAAATGAGCGTTATTTTTTACTAAAATTGCCACAAAACAGATCAAAAACCCCGCAAAGCATAAATGATAAAAATAGCTACATTTTAAGTCCAAATAGCTTTTTGCAAAAGCAAGTTAAAATCGTTAAAAATTTTTCGGCAACTAGCGATGAGGTATTTGGCTTTTTGCAAGATTGTGCGTTTATTATGATTGACTTGTATCACGGCGAGTTTGCATGGGATGAAATGATAAATGTGAGCAATAAATTTATAAAACTCCCGCACATAAAAAAGCCACTAGATACCGATATAGCGATGTCTTATATCATCAACGGCGATTTTAGCACAGATACTGATATGCGTAACGCATCAAGGTTTTTAAGGGGTGCAAACGCAGTGATCGTTGATAGTGATGGCGTAACGCTAGTCGATAATGACGGCTTGGGGCATAGTCTTGGTTTTGTAGGCTCAGCCATTTTTGAGCTTGAAATTTTTAAGCAAAAGTGGATAAGTTTTAGGCAGGGCGAGGCTCTTGTGATATTTTCTCCGCACTACTTTCGCATACGCTCTCATGATGGGCTTTATGAGAAAATTTTAAAGATAAAAAGGGGCGAGTGCTTAGAGCGACTTGCGTTAGGGCGCATTTGGGATCTGCTAAATCATCGTGATTTAGACCCACTAAATCTTGATGAGGTAGTTAAAATTCTCATACAAAATAACGCCCTTTTATCTCAAGAGTTTTGCAAAGAGATAGGGCTTATAAAAAACAACCTATCTTATAAAAGATACAAGCAAGACCCATCATGCCTACATAAAAGATGGCTTATTGGCGACATATATCACCTATATAAATGCACCCACCTTGAAAGCGGTGAAATTTCACACAAAAACGACTGCGAAAAGGCAGCCAAACTATACTTTGAAAATTTACTCAACCAAAGCCTTGAAGAGTTTATAAAAAGCAAAAAATCATCTTAAATCACAAAAACCCAAACCTATAATAATCATCACTCACGCCGATTTTTAGGCCATCTTAGCCAATAGGTGGAACACACCGCTTTTCATTACACGTCATAATTTCACTCATAAATTAACACAAAGGAGACAAAATGAGCGATGAAAAGCTAAACATAGCTGATATACCATCAATGCTACTAGCCGATAGAAATATCTTTTTATACGGGCAGATCGATATGGAGGTGTGCTTAAGCGTTCAAAAACAGCTTTTATATCTAAACGGCATCGATGATACGAGTGAGATAAACATATACATAAGTGGGCCCGGCGGCTCAATATATGATGGCTTTGGGCTGATTGACTTTATGCAGACGATAAAAGCACCCATTAACACCATCTGCGTGGGACTTGCGGCCTCGATGTCGGCTCTGATATTTTTACACGGCGACAAACGCTACATGTTACCAAATTCACAACTCATGCTTCATCAGCCACTAGGCGGAGCACAAGGTCAGGCAAGCGATATCGAGCTTGTCGCAAAGCAAATCATAAAAATCAAATCAAAAATCAACGAAATGATAGTAAGCAAAAGCAAACTTGAGCTAAAAAAGGTTGAAATTTTAACGGATAGGGACTGCTATATCGACGCAAATATGGCTATAAAATACGGTTTAACAGATGAATTAACTTCAAACAAAGGATAAAAAATGCCAAAATTTTCTTTACTTAGCACAAACAGCAATACGCAAAATCAAGTCATAAGCCTAGACAAGGACTTTACACACGCAATGATCACAGGTCAAACGGGCAGTGGCAAGACCACATCCGCGATACTACCTATCCTTGATGAGCGTATCAAGGCGGGGCATGGAATTTTAGCTTTTGATTACAAGGGTAGTGAGCACTTAAAGATAAAAGCCCTTGCCAGAAGGCACAAAAGGATGAAAGATGTCGTAATGATAAATGTGCCTTGGGGTAAAAATGTAAATATCGCAAGCGAGGCAGATGAATCTATACTTATAAAATTTTTCTCAAAAATTTTTGGTGCCAAATCAGACCCCTTTTGGGCAAATATGGCAACATCTCTTGCTACTAAAAATCTCACTATACTAAAAGTCATAAAGGAATTTCACCATATGGGTTTTAGCGGTTTTTATAGCGCAACAAGCAGTGCCTTAAAGAAGGAATTTGAGCCTAGCATGGCAAATCTTTTTAATTACACTCAAAATATAACGCAGTTTAAAAAGCTCTATAACAAAGTGCAAAAGTATCAAGATCTGCTAAGCGATCCAAAAGATACGATGTCAAAATTTCACCCAAATTTAAGCACACAAGAGAAAAAAAGCCTACTTTCATCAACGCCCGAAGCCATATGCGTGCTAGAATGTCTTGAGAAAATAGCAAAAG
Organism: Campylobacter suis; assembly: GCF_905120475.1. Lineage (NCBI taxonomy): Bacteria > Pseudomonadati > Campylobacterota > Epsilonproteobacteria > Campylobacterales > Campylobacteraceae > Campylobacter > Campylobacter suis. The sequence goes on from NZ_CAJHOE010000005.1 coordinate 44,253, forward strand.
ACTATCTTGATACTTTTGAGGAGTACAACGACATAAATAACCCAAATCTCGAACAAAAAGAGAAATTTTATGGCAACTACTCATTCATGCTTCTTGCCTTAACAGAGATAGCAGACTCAGAGCTTTTAAACAGCAGTGATACACACATAAGTCAGCTTTTAAATGATGGTAAGATAGTCATCATCAACTCGCAAAATCTCTCAAACCATGTGCTTGAGCTTATGCTAAACTCAGTCCTTTCATCTATGATAAAACGCATAGGCCAAGATGAGAAAAAGCCAATTAGTATATTTATCGATGAGGCTCAGCGTGTCATAAGCGAGGAGAGCGACCTTCACGCCGATGTGCTAAGGGAGGCACAAGCCGAGCTTATACTAGCCTTTCAAAATGAAGATGTGCTAAAAAACAGCCTAGGAAGCGACACGAAATACAAACAACTCGTCGGCAACCTAAGCCATCAGTATTTTTTCAAAAATTCACAAAAACAATATGCCGGTGGCGAGTATAAAAGCTTTAGCAACCTTGAGAAATTTGAGTGCTATTATGGTGGCGAGACCTTTAAAACAGAGCCACTATTTATCAGCGTTAATGAGCAGTTAAAAGCTGAATATATTTATCAAATTTTAAATCGCGTACAGCGTGATTATGGTGATAAGAGGCTAAAATCACGCGACATTTTAGTCTATAATGAAGCAATATATAAAAACTACCGCCAACTTATCGTAAAAAACATAAGAGGCGGACAAGCGCGTTTTTGCGTACATCTAAGCAATCAAAGCAAACATAGGCTTAACCGCCTACTTTCGGTAGCCTAGACCCACGAAGTTTATGGTATAATCTACCATAAACTTTCATTTTAAATCATTTCGGTCAAGTTAAAATTTCAGCAAAACAAGGGGGGGGGTGGAGAGTGAAAATACTACACGCGACAGATCTTCACTATAACGCTGTTTGGTTTGAGTATCTTAAGAGCGTGGAGGCTTGCTTTGAGGCCATTTGTATAAGTGGCGACTTGCTAGATGAGTGCAGTGATGTGAGTTTATATGATCAAATTTTAGACATTAAGGCGTGGCTTGGCAAGTTTTCAAAACCCGTATTTGTCTGTAGTGGCAACCACGATATAAGCTTGCTTTATGAAGAGGGCTGGATAAATGAGATGGCAAATGTTTATGGCGATGATAGTATCATCACGCTAAATGGCGTTTGCTTTGGCTGTGTGCCTTACGTGGGGGCAAGTCTTGATAAATTTAGCGAGTGCGATGTACTTTTAGCTCATGTTCCGCCGTATAAAACGCCCGTTTCAAGGGATATAAAAAGCGGGAGAGACTATGGAGATAAAAGCCTTTTTAGCGCAGTTGATGAAGGTGCGATAAATCCTAAAGTGCTACTTTGCGGACATATCCATGAGCCAAAAGCAAATGTTTGCAAGCTAAAAAATACCACGATTTACAACCCCGGCTGTGAGTTTGGCAAAAGTACACCAAAAATTTGCGAAGTGGTGGTGTGAGCTTGTTTTACGCTAAATTTTTAAAACTTGTAAATGTTTAAAAGCAATATAGGTGATTTTAGCCTTAGCGACCACTGTTTATAAAAATCCTACAAAATTTTTCCCAGTCATGCAGATATATGATACTCTCAATAAGATTGCCATTTTCATCCTCTATGCCACCGTGTGTAGAACCAATGCTTTTTTCACACCAAAACTCATAAAAAGGAAGCTTTTTTATATCGCTTTTTAGCACCCCTATAACACCTTGGTGATTTATCACCTTTAGTCCAAAGTATGTCTTTTTGCCTACCATATCTTCTCTCATAATATACCTTTTTAAATATTTATTTTTATGCTTTATTTATCTCTTCTATCATCTGCATTATGCTAAGCGATCTAGTGTCTATATCATCATCTTCGCTAAACATTCTATGCTCGCTATGTTTAAACGGCTCCACAACCTTTATATACTCATATATTTCATTAAAGTCTAAAATTTTGCCATGTAGATCATACCCGACATTCATCGCGCGACCCTTTATAGGAGCCATATTTGCGTGCAAATGCCCGTATAGATGGATGCTTGATCTATGTCCGCTATTCCACTCAACTATCGGGTAGTGAAACATCACAAGGCGGTGCTTATGCCCCGCATGCTCTATCACCGTGTCCTTATACTCGCAAATTTCTTCAAACAGCGCATTACCATCAAGCTTTTTTATGGATAGTAGTTCATCTTGTTTGGCCTTTATGGCTAGGTCGTGATTACCCAAAATAAGCACATGCTTGCCGTTTAGTTTTTTAAATATCGAGATATTTTTCTCCATATCCTTATGAAAGCTAATGTCACCAAGATTATACACGGTATCGGCAGGACTTACCCTGTCATTCCATATATTAATCAGCCTTTTATCCATCTCATCAACACTACTAAATCGCCTAAAACACGGGTGAAAGCCCATAACGCTACTATGCCCAAAATGCAAGTCGCTTGTAAAATATATCATCTCACCCTACATTTCAAAACTATGCGTTGTTTTTTTAGCCACATTCAAAGCGTCATATAGTTCCACTTTTTTAGCCATGCTTTCAAACACGCCACTTGGCACTAGGTAAGAGCTTACTATGTTGTGATTTAGTATAGCTACCACTTCATTGCCTGCTTCGCTGATGATTTGCGCGGGTGATTTTTTAAGCTCGCTTATGCTTGCTGTCAAATTTGCCTTTATCTCTTGCATTTAGTATCCTTTATAATTTTAAAAATTATACTAAATAAAGTATAAAATAACACTGAATGTCCAAAATGATACAAAATTATTGTATAATAAAATTTCAAAGGATATAAAAAATGGCAATACAAAATACTCTTAACTATCTTCTGCTTACCGAGTATCTAAATCCAAACACGCTAAAAGATATACAAAAATCACAAACCAAAACAAAAGTTGTTTTTGAGATGAATGTTCATGAATTTGATGAAAAATTTTGGCAGTTTTTTGCGCTGTTAAAAGATGAAATTTATAGACTAAACAAAGCAGATAGAAGCGGTAAATGCCCTACACTAAAGGTAGAAATTTATGGCGGCGTCTATGAAACAAGCTTGATACAAGATGTCATTTGCCAAAAATATCCAGAGCTAAAAAACGATGAGTTTAAACAGTCAAGCCTTGCTTATGCCGCGTCTTATTATTATATGCTTGATGGCGATTTTACCTTTAAAGATAGCGAGCGATACTATGTTTTAAAAGACAATTTAGAACTAAATGATAAGAGCTTAAAGCCCGTGTGTTGTGGCGAAACTGGGTATAATATAGGCGAGCTATTTTTATCGACCGTGCCGTGGGCTTGTGAAAATTTTACAAATGCAAAAAATTTAAACTATGAAAATTTTAAAGAGATAAAACAAAGCCTACAAAACGACATAAGTGCGTTTTTGCCACACGAAATAAGCATAGCGCAACTAATAGCTTCTTTACATGAACTCATAAAAAACAGGCTAAAAAGTAAAATCATAACCGATAAGCTCCACATAGCCTTAAGCTTAGAAAGCCCAGATACGGTGCTTTTAAACAGCTTTTATATAGAAGATATAAGCAAAATTTTAAGCACAAATGATATAAACAAAAGCTTGGAGCAAATTTTAGATGAAAATGACCCAGATAGCTTTAAACGCATAGATACAAGAGAATATGAAAATTTACCTTTTTTGATAGAGAAACTTGGTAAAAACAGCTTTACACTTGGTGCATTTGCAAGCGAGTATATGCTTATATTTTCTCAACAAATCGCAGTAAATGAGATAATGAAACTCTTTAGCAAGGATAGTGGTGGAATTTATAGCGTAAACGGTCCTCCAGGCACTGGAAAAACGACTCTTTTAAAAGACATTATCGCAGCCGTTATAGTAGAGCGTGCGATACAAATAGCCGATACAGACGCAGATATATTTGAAAAAGGGATAAAGCTAAGTCAAGACAGCAAATATCCCGACTTTTATCCGTTAAAACAGAGCCTAAAAGGCTTTGAGATAGTCGTTACTTCAAGCAACAACAAAGCAGTTGAAAACATATCACAAGAGCTGCCACGCCTTGATAGCGTAGCCAAAGAGTATCTAGATGAGCTTGAGTATTTTAGAAATTTTGCCACTAGATTGCTCTCATCAAATGCTAAATCCAGCATTGCAAACCCTGCGTGGGGGCTTATAAGCGCGTCTCTTGGCAAATCATCAAATGTCAATAAATTTAAATCAAACTGCCTGCTTAAAGCAGAGATTGACAAGACAGATAGCGATTTTGCTAAGCTTAAGGAGATGGATTTTGTTGATGAGTTTAATGATAAATACTACATTAAAGGGCTAATAAGCTATCTGCATGAGCCTATTACGACTGATTTTAAGCAAGCAAAAGCCGAGTTTTTAGACGCTATCAAACAAGCCAAGCACGAAAATGAAAAAGCATTTGCAGAGTTTGAAAAGCTAAAAAATGAGTATGAAAATTTAGTAAAGTTTGAAAATCTTAATATAGGTGCTAAGATAAAAGCTCAAGATGATTTACTCATAAATTTAAGTGATAAGCTAAACACTCTCTTAGAGCCTACTAAAGTTGTCCTTCAAGAGCTACAAGATACAAAAACTATGCCTCAAGAACCTGGAATTTTTGCAAAAATTTTAAAAACACAAGCTTATAAAAACTATATAATAGAGTGCGAAAATATAGCCAAAACAAATGAGCTAATAAACGCCACAAACGCTCAAATTTCAGCCCAAAATAGCAAAATTTTAAGCAAATACGATGATGATTTGAAGCATTTTAATAAACTAAAAAATGATTTGCCGCTTCAGATAAATGAAGCAAATTTAAAGCTAAATGAGCTTAAAACAATACAGCAAAATCTAAATAATCTTAATAACATAAAAGAAAAGCTAAACCAATACATAAACCTAGATGATAGACATATCCGCGAAAATAGCTCACCATTTATGGCGATAAACGGCAAGAAAACAGACCTTGCAAAGGCTAGGATCAATGTTTTTATAAAAGCTTTAATGCTTCATCGCTCTTGCATTTTGCAAAATAAATCAAAATTTGTTGCAAATCTTAAAATGTTTGAGTCAAAGGATTTAACCACTCTTGATAAACAGCAAAGGCTAAATATTTTACAAAGCTTGTTTATGATAGTGCCAGTTATCAGCACGACTTTTGCATCTATGTCTAGATTTTTTGATAAATACGGTGTTGGCAAAAATGATATCGCGATGATGCTTGTTGATGAGTCAGGTCAGGCAAATATCTCAAACGCAGTGGGTGCTTTATGGCGTGCAAAAAATGCTGTAATAGTAGGCGACCCGCTGCAACTAGAGCCAGTCGTTACGCTACCTAGTAGCTTAAACGAGGTGCTTTTGCGCCAAAATGATACAAAAAATGAGTTTAATGTCGCCACGACTTCACTTCAAGCAAGGGCGGATAAGGTTCAAAATTTAGGTGCCTACATAGGCGATACTTGGGTTGGTTCGCCCTTGATAGTTCATCGTAGGTGCGATGAGCCTATGTTTGGCGTGGCAAATGATACGACATATGATGGCGCCATGATATGGGGTAGAAAGAGCAATGCTGGATTTTTGGGTGATTTTGGCGTAAAAAGTTCTTGGATAGATGTTCGTGGAAGCTTTGTGGGAAATAGCTGCAAAGAGGAGCTAGAAGCTGCCGATAAGCTTTATGAAGAGCTAAAGATAAAAATAGATGAGTATAACAAAAAGGCAGATTTGCACAATCAAACCCACCAGCACAAGATGGCGTTACTTGATGCTAAAAAAGATATACAAGTCATTACGCCATTTACCGATATCGTGCGTGCTAGTAGGTCGCATAAATGTCACGCAAACACGATACACACTATGCAGGGACAAGAGGCAAGCATTATTATATTTATCCTAGGTGGAGGGTCTGCTGGTGCTAGGGCTTGGGCTAGCGCAAAACCAAATTTATTAAATGTCGCGCTAACAAGGGCTAAGCACTACATCTATATCATCGGCGATAAAGCAGCTTGGAGCGAGCTTAAATACTTTAGCGTAGCAGCGAGTAGGATTTAAATTTGTATCATTTTTTATCAGATATAATTGCATATGTTTTATCGTAAAAAGCCATATCATAAAATCAGCTAGCTTTATTTAAGACAAAAAATGCTAGCTAAAAAGCTGACTTGAACTAAATTTTGTCAGCTCATAAAAATACAAAAAGAGTTAAAATTTAGCAAGCAAAATGCTTGCTAAATTCACTAAGCGCATGCGCCTTTGCATTTTTCAAGTATGCGGCGTGCAGCATTTGAAGCGACTATTAAACCGCCCGCAGACATTATAATGTCTTTTATGACAAGGCGACCTGCGCCAGATAGATAAGGAAAACCATGATTTGGACTTTCGGTTATTCCTAGAGCTGGGTTGCCTAGATTTGGAACCCAAGTTTCGGGAGTTGTTATCAAAAATGATAGAGTAACGATAGACATACCAAAGGTGAGCAAACCTCCAACAAGCCCAGCTTTTGGGAACCAAATACCAAGCAAAACAAGAGTGCCGATAGTGCATATCATAAAGCCTATAAAGTATGAAGCTGTGTATGTGCCGTTGCTCTTGTGCCATTCGATATTTTTAGGTACGACTAAGCCTTCAGGATTTTTATGCAAGTTATATTCTGCGACCATTTTACCTTTGCCATTATCAACTATATCTTTATTGTTTAACATATAGCTAAAAAACGGACTATTGGTAACAAAAGGCACTATACCGTCGGCTTCGTACTGAACGACTTTTAGTCCGCCTATCCAAGCCATTACGATAAAAATGGCAACACTAATGTAATTTACAAAACATTTTTGAGAATTTGCTAGAAATTCTAAATATTTTTGCATATTTTTCCTTAATAATTTTTTTTAATTTAATAATTGATATTAAATTAATTCGCGAATTATACATATTGCAACTTAAATGTTACTAAAAATTTTGAAAATATTACAAAATATTAAATTTTAGAGTATTATGTTTTGAAAACGCCTATTTTTGGGACTATTATGCTAAATTTGCATTTTTACTTTTTCTGTAAAAATAAAAAATTTTGATATAAATTTTTGAAAAATTTAAGCATTGGACTATTTATTTTGATTTGGTGCTTTTGTTATCAATATCATCATGACCGACATTTTTTAGTAGGTTAAAATTTTTAAAGTTATATTGAAAATTAAAAATCGTATTTTTAAAAAGAAAATTAAGGAAAAAGTTAGTGGCGGATAGAGAGGGATTTAAAAATATATTTAAAATCCCATATTTTAGGCATAAGATTATATAGTGATACAAAAAGTGATACAATTTAGAATCATCTTTTTATATAATGAGTCTTAATCTAGACAGTCAGATATTATAGCATAATTTTATACCATAATGACTTTTTTAAGAGCAATATAAGGCCACAAATTCTCAAAATCAGACTTTACCTTTTAAGTCAGGAAATATAAAAAGATGCTTTAATTGCTTGGGTGGTTTTATTTGAGCCCACCTAAAACTCAGTTTATGATATAATACATAAAAAATACAAGGATGGACATGCAAGTAGTTCTAAATAATGTTGATAATACCATGTTATCTATACTTGAAAATCTAAAAACCCTTGCTCCAAACCTACAAATCATCAAAGAGCCTTGCGTGTATAGTGATGATGAGATAAAAACTAGGATAGAAGAGGGTGTGCAAAGTATAGAAAATGGTACTGCAAAACTATACACATTTGATGAAATGAAGCAAAAATTTAGCGTCAAATGATATATTTTCTACCCAAATTTGATGATAATCTAAACAAGATATATAACTATATATCACTTGATAGTCCAAGCAGAGCAGATAAATTTTGCACTGAGCTATTTGATAAGATAGCAAAGATAGAATATATGCCTTTAAGCTTTCGCAAAAACCTACAAATAAACCGCGATGATATAAGAGATTTGATATTTAAGGGCTATGTTATGCCATTTTTGATAAAAGATGGGGATTATTATGTGTTAGATATTTATAAGAATAATGAATGGAGTGGAATTTAGATATCTGCTAAATCTTCCATTTGTCTAATCTTTCATGTTAAATAATTTTATTAAGCAAGTTGTGTTTTTGATAACAGGCATACAAAATCTATATTTACTTCAAGCATAAATATAATCAAATTTAAGTATATTTATTCAAACATTGATAATACTTACTTAGCAAACTCGAAACGAGCTTGCTGTAAGGTCTTGGCCAGACGGGCAAAATAGCCTAGCGGCTATGATAAAAATCACCTTTGAACTTGTCTAGTCAAATTGGGGGATTTTTATTAAAAAACAGGTTGATATTTTTTGCTTGCAGTGTAAATTTGCTTATACAAAAATCTAAGCTTCTATGCTAAATTATCTTTTTAGGCAGACCTATGTATGCTATATATTTAAATCAAAAAGTAGCAAAAGAAATTTTACATTTTAATTAAAAGGAGTAATGTTATGCTTAAAAATTGAAAGAAGTGCAATATTATCTTGCTTGATACGAAAAACTACAACATATCCTTTAAATATTAGCTCTCTTGTATCTTCTCTATTTAGCTTTTTATTTTTATGATAGCTGTATGGCATATATGGTATTTGTTCTATCTTATTAAAAAGTTCATTTGAAAATTTAAGTGCATTATTAACACTATCTTTTGCTATATATTCTACTATGTCATTAAGTTGTTTTAAGAAGATTTTATTGGGTTTTATAATCATATATTAGCGCCATATTTTCTAAGGATATTATTAGTGCTTTCTTTAAGCTCTTTAAGGCTTATATACTCAAGCTCTCCCTTATCATCAGCGTCTGATATATCTTGTAGTAGCATAGCATCGGCTTTGCTTATGGTGCTAATGTCATCTTCATAAGTCATGGTTGCTTTAGGATCTAGTGACAGTATATGCCTTATGGCTTCAATCAGGCTTTTATTTGTAGTTTGTATGCTAATGGTTGCCATTTTATATCCTTTTTTATTTGGTATTATAGCATAGTTTTGAAAATGGGGTTGAAGGGGCAAAGAATAATATATCTAAAAGCCAGACATCATAAATATCTGGCTTTAGTTAAAGCTTATTGCATATTAAAAATTAGCATGAAAGCTTAGCCAAAATGTCCTGCCTGGTGCATTTACGATAAAAGGATCAAGTGCTCCCACATTGCTGGCGCTAAGAAATTCGGTATATTTTTTATCAAAGAGATTGTTGATACCAAGTCTTACACCAAAATTTTTCTTAAACTCTATCCCGCTATAAATATCCAAAGTCGTAAAGCCCTTTGCTGCCTCTTTTTTATCTATACCAAAACTAGTCATTTTATCCCAATCGCCACGAGTTTGTTTTGCTACATATCGAAGCGCTGTGCCGATATTATAACTACCAAATGAAGCATTATCTGTATAGTCAAAATTTACATTTACCTCAAAAGGCCTGATTTGATAAAGCGGTCTATCATCGGTAGTATTTTGTCCGTATGCGTAGTAAAATACCCCTTTTAGACCAAAATTATTAGCAAAAGTATAGTTTGAATAAAACTTAGCTGTATAAATTTTAGCATCCACATTTCTTGTAATGGTTGCATTTTGATTTATGCCGGCATTTCCTTTATGCAAACGATCGTATATATTAAGATCATCTACTCTATCAGCTATAAACTGCCCTCCAAAGGCATAGCCGTTTGAGCTTAAATACCTTGTATATCCATCGCTTTTGTGATCAAATCCCAAATTTATGCGGTTATGTCTTTCAGGTTTTAAAAGAGCATTTGCTATAAGTCCAGCATTAGCATTAGCAGCTGAGCCATAAAGTGTGTCAAATCTATCGGCATTACCGCCTATCCTATATAAACTCTCAAAAGCCGCGTAGTATTTACTGTTTGAGTTTGGAGTAAAATCATATCTAAGACTACCGCTTAGCCCACTCTTATTTGATCTACCATCAAAATCATATCCATAAATAGATTTTAACAGCCTTCTTACGCTATTTATATTAGCCGCACCAGAGTAGGTCTCATCTATGCCCTTTAGTTCTGTCCTTAGCCAGTCATAATTTAGCCCAAGGCTAAGTTTATGAAACTCATCAAATTTATAGCTTAATGTATCAAAAACTCTATATCTGTGGTTTAAGATATCTGCGAATCTATATCCAGTCTGAGTTACTATACCATTTCTATTAACATATCTTTTTGCGTCCTGATTATCATGGATATAACCTATGCCAAAAGTATTGTGAAACTTATCCAAATCCACATCATATTTAGCATTTATATCAAAAATTTTTCGATTTGCATACAAGCGAGTATCGATTGGAGAATTTCTTAGCTTGCCACTACTGCTAATTCTGTCAACCTGTGTATATTTAAACTCTAAATTTAAGGTATTTGATAGATCTTTTTCACCTAGTCTTACATCAAATTTGGCTATATTAAACTCAGTTTCTATATCATCTGCCACATGTTGCGGGGCTTTATTATCACGCATTAGATCATGTATGTAACTAAATTTATACTCACTTAACTCATCAGGGGTAAAACCAAGAACTAAATTCTGACCATTACGCTTATAGCCAAAATTTATCCTCTCGCCGTCCCCATCTTTATAGGTATTTCCTTTTGAGATATGGGCATTAATCATAGTGTAAAATTTATCTGTCTTATATTTAAATAAACCCGAGCCAAAAAATCCTTGCCGTAAAAACCACTGGATATATGAAACGACTTGCTTGAATTGTCTATTTTATTTGTAACGAAAAAATAGTCATTTCTTGGCGTTAGATCATACAAATGCAGAGGAAATCTACTTTGTATGCTGTTTATAATGTATTGGTTTGTGTGGTCCAAAACTTTTTATCTAGGTTATTATGTCAGGGTTTGCACCATTTGCAAACAAACTTGTCGCACAAAGTGCAAGTAGGCTAAAATTTATCATTTTCATAAAATCACCTCTTTGTAATAAATTTAATGCACCCAAGTATCGCTTAAATACTTGGGTGAAAATGTATGATTATTTACTAAATGCTTGGTCTAGTCTGATAGGAAGTGCGCGGTATCCGATAGTTCCTCCCATGTCGGTAAATTTTATTTCTACTTTAACATCTTTAGTTCCGTATGCGATCTCATTTAGTATAGGCTCTTCTAAGCCAGCTTTAGTTAGCTGTTTGCCAAGACCAGCTGTTGCTGAGTAGATAAACATACTATCGTGATCAGGCTGATACTCAACAACTGAAGTGATAGGGCTATACCAGTCAAAACCACGCTCTTTTCCATACTCCCAAACTTGCTGAACAGTCATATTTTTCTCATCGATTAGATACTCAACACCACGGCTGTATTTCATGCTAGCAATAGCTGGCTGCTCGTTGTGTCTTGCATCGCCATTATCAAATACACTAAGCGCATATTTTCCTTTACTACTTTTTTCATCTATCTTATATGCAGTATGCTGTGTCCAAGTAAAGTCAAAGTCTGTATTCTCACATATACCGTTTTCATTGCAGTCTAGCTTTTTGCCGTTTTTATCAACCGGCGTTAGTAGCTTTTTGGCTAAATTCTCATTCCAGCCAGCCCTAGCCGCAAGTATCCATTTTACTTGCTTATCACGGCCTATCTTTACAACGGCACTTTGATGGCGCACTGAAACAACTATACTATCATCGCTTGGATCGTAATTAACTGAATTTACGTGAGCCCAGTTTCTACCTATGCCAACTCCTGCCACATCTCCAAAAGGTGCATTTGCATCTTCTAGATCTTCTTTATTTGCCGTTTGTCCTGCTTTACTAGAATCGACATTTAAACAAACCGCACCCTGATCAAGAGCTAGCAAATTTACATCTCTATATGGATCAAGTATGTTATATAGCTTCCACTCATCTATCACGTTTCCATTATGATCAACCTCAAGAAGCACATCGCGAACAGTTCGGACATTTTTGCCATCTGTTCGCTTTTGATCAGCACTTGCAACACGCATCAAGTAGCCTTTTGGTGTTTCTTCGATATGATGTGAAAAATCTATATATCCATGCGGCAAGCGTCTATCAAATACCATTTTGCCCATCATGTCAAATTTCATATATCTTTGTCCCATACCAACTATGAGATGTCCATCTTTTGTCTGCTGAAAGCCCATTGTATTGCCCTTGCGGTAAATGTCATCTGGGTTTCGCACGACATCCATTTTCATATACCATCTAACATCACCGTTTGTATCAACTATATAGTTAAATGGCTCTAAATCCCACTCCATAGCACCGCCTACTGGGTGATTCCAAACGGCTTGTCCTGAGTCTGGCAAACTAGCCCTAATAAGGTGATTTATAAAATATAATCTATCTTTAAATTTTGCATCCATTTTTACGATATTTGCTTTTGGAAGTAGTGATTTTTGTGAAGTTCCTGTACTATTCATAAAAACAGGTGCCGCATATATATCATATGTTTCGCTAATAGCTTCGCCATTTCTTTTATAGCTAACCTCTACCTTATTTACATGATCAGGATAAAGTCCCCATACAGGGATGCCACCATGTGTCAGAATTTGCTTATCACTAACATCATATTTTATATCAAGTCCTTTATCGCCTTTTGCTTTTACGGTAATTTTTGCATCGGTTATATCATATCCGCCATTTTTTATAACCGCTGTTAATGGGGCTAGTTTATAAGGATTTACAACTACCGCGCCAAGCTTACCGACTGATTTATAGCTTACAGGACCACTTGCACCGCCGACAGCCAAGGCATTTGTAGTACCCATACCAAGCAACAAAGCAGAAGCAACTGCTACTGAAATTAAACCATTTTTCATTGTTTTTCTCCTATTAAGAAATTTGTTACTTTGCAATTATCTTATAGTGTGTCCCTTTAACGGTAACATAGAGATTAAATTTAGCTTAAATATAAAATAAATAAATTTATATCTAAAATTTATTTATTTGTAAGTTTAGCGATACCTATATAAGTATTTAATAGTTTATAATTCTTCCAAATTTATATAAGGAGCAAACATGAAGACAATGTTTTCAAAGACATTAAAGGTTTTATCAGCTGTTGCACTATTTGGTGCTTTAAGTGCTAATGCTTTTAGCGAAGGAGAGGATTATATAG
>NZ_CAJHOE010000006.1 GCF_905120475.1 Campylobacter suis
TAAAAAGTTGAAAAAATATTAAAAACAGTGTAGAAATATATAATATATAGTAATAAGATGAGCTTAGAGATAAAATGGGATGTAAGTAAATTTGGGGTTTACTTACATTAAGAACAGAAGTATTTTTAATCCATCTTACATTTTTTAGTTTCTTGGTCTATTGCACATGCAAAACCTGTTCTATGGTTAATATTTATTAAAATTTGAGTATCTAATGTTGTTATATTTATCCTACAATCCTCTTTTAAAAGTCTATCATATCCTCTTTTGGCGCCGCCTCCAGTAGTTGTACTTACAACCATCATAGGTCTACCAAACTCATCAAAACTAATTGATAACCCACCCTTACATCCACCCTCCAAAACAACATTTCTTACGCCATATTTTTTGCCTATATTTAGTTCTGGGCTTATAAATTTACAGTCGCTAGACGAAATTCCACTCCATCCAGGGCTTAAATACATATGAGTTTTTAATGGATTTCTGGCGACTTCTTATTTTGAATTTAGATTTCCACTTATCGAATTATCCCAGTAAATGCTGTATTTCCGACTTCTATCACTATCGATATTGCAGCTTTTTGTGCTTAGCTTGGTGTTTGCAAAAACTAAAGTCCAACGCTTTTTTTGCCAGTTTTCGCCAAGATTAAGCTTACTATCTTGCATAGCAAGCTGTTGAGTATATCTAAGGTGCATCAAAATTTGTTCGGTTAAAAATTTTTCTGATGAAAATTTAAGTTTTGGTAGAGAAATTGTTGTTAAGATGCCTATTATGACTATAATAAGCACTATTTCCAAAAAAGAAAATGCCCTTTTCATGGCTATTTTAAGCTATAGCTCGCAACCTTTTTGCCAAAAATTTCTACCACTATATCACCACTTTCATCCAAAATAAGTTTTTTGCTACCATCTAGGATACCATAAAATTTTAGCCTTAGAGCCTCTTTATCATCTGCATCAACCAATAAATATCCAGCGTTTTTCAAAGCCTTTGCAAGCTCTTTTGTTCCTTGAAATTTATAGGCAAAATGATCTTTTGGTTCATCTAAGAAATTATAAAAAATAGGATTTAATACTATCGCAAGATAATTAAGCAAAAGGCTTATAAGTAAAAATCCAGCTAAAATATTATAACGCACACGAAATTTAGGCAATCTAACTCTATAGTTTGAAAAAAACATCTTTACCATTAATGGCGTAGCAATCACACAAAAAGGCAAAAACTCCTCAAGCTCTAACTTTTGCCTTAATGAAAGCACCATGCAAAAACAAAATGCTCCTACGCAGACAAACCAAAGAGGACTTTTACTCTCCTTAACCCAAATTCTATAGATAGTATAGATAAAATAAAAAAATACAAACGGCGAAAAAACTGCAGCAAAAATACCAAAAGTATCAGCAAAATGTCCGCTTGGGTGCCCACCAGTATCAAAACCAAAGATATAAAAAGTAGCCAAAAATAAAAGTGCACTACTCCAGATAAGATGAGGGTCTTTTTTGCTTATACCATAGATAAAAAAAGCAGCGTAAACTACCAAAAAATCACTATTTAAAAAAAACGATAAAGCTAAAACAATATAAAAAGCTAACTTTAAATTTAAATGAAAAAGATATAAAAGCAAAAGCACTACACAAATGCAAAGAGCAGCGTTATTTACGATAAGAGCGCTGGCTAGAGTGCCAGGAAGCAAGATAAAAACCGCAACGCTAGCCAGCCTGTCCGTGCTATTTTTTAGGTAAAATTTACTAAGTTTATATATAAGCAAAATGCTTACAAAGTGCAAAATCACAATCGGCAAACGAAGAGCAAAGTCATTTTGTCCTAAGAGTGCCGTACTAGCTCTCACCACATAACCTATGGCATCATTTTTGTTAAAATATATCACCGCCTCATAGTAGCTTATGCTTAAAAATTTAGCACAAATGAGTAAAAAAGCAAGGTCAAAAAGGCAGATGAGTGCTAAAAATTTATACTCATTTTTTACCACACCCTGCCCTTTTTCGCTATTCATTTACACCTACTTTATCTTTATATCCCAAAAAAACTCAACCCACTCGGTCGCCTCTTTGACGCTATAATCAGGTTGCATTAACGCTTTTGACTTATAAAAAACGGTTGCTACTTTTATTTGCAAATTTGGATATAACAAAAGCAGTCTGCGTTTTATCTCGACCATACTCTCGCCACTGTCTATTATGTCATCAATCAACAAAATACTCTTAAATTTCGACAAATCAGGGATGTTAAAAACATCAATGGTGTCAAGTTTATTCGTGTCATCATAGTGGATGGAATTTAATGCAAAAAGATTTCTATTTTCCAAAGCAACAGCTAGCGAGTGTCCCAAAGTAAGTCCGCCACGAGCTATTGCCACTAGTGCTTCGGGCGCAAATTCACCCCTTATCTGCCTAGCCATCTTCTCTACATCAACAGCAAATTCTTCATATGAATAATATATCACTTCTACCCCTTAATGAACCAAAAATACAACAAAACTTATCGCGGCAAGCACGCCAACTCCTAAATTTACCTCACTCCATTCGCGTTTTATTATCTTTACAACCAAATACGCCAAGAAGCCTGCAGCCAAGCCATTTGTGATAGAATAAGTAAGAGGCATTAAGGTAACTATAAAAAATGTAGCTATCGTTGTAGCCGAGTCTTCAAAATTTATCCTACTAACCTCTGAAAACATAAGCACACCAACCATCACAAGTACTGGATATATAGCATTTGATGGTATGGCCTTAAATAGTGGTAGCATAAATAGCGTAAGTCCAAATAAAAGACCACAAAAAACAGCTGTAAGTCCAGTCCTGCCACCCTGCTCTACGCCACTTGTGCTCTCAACAAATGCAGTCGTGGTACTTACGCCCATTAACGAACCAGTTACAGTAGCCACAGCATCAACCTCTAAAGTCTTTTGAAGCTTAGCCGAGCCTTCCATTTTACTATCATCAAATATCCCAGCTCTAGTTCCTATACCAGTTAGTGTTCCAACTGAGTCAAAAAGGTCAGTAACCAAAAAGACCAAGACAACTGGCAGCAATGCAAGAGTGAAATTTCCAGCAGCATCAAAGAGCACGCCTTTTACATCAAGCTCTAAAAATATCGGTGCAAACGATGTTGTAAGAGAGAAAATTTCAGTTGGGTATGGCGTGATACCAAAAATCCAAGCAACCATAGAAGTTGCAAAAACAGCAAGTATAAAAGCCCCCTTTATTTTATATGCCCAAAATGCTATAACAAGCACAAGCCCAAAAACTCCGAGTAAAACATTGCTATCTTTTAAATTTCCAAGTCCAACCAAAACAGCATCATTATTTACTATCAAACCCATTTGCTGAAGCCCAACAAAACTTATAAAAGTGCCTATACCAGCACTTATGGCTCGACGAAGATCAAGCGGTATAGCTTTTATAACCCAAACACGAAAATTTGTAAATGATAATGCCACAAACAAAATTCCCGACAAAAATACAACGCCAAGAGCTGTCTGCCACGGCACTTGCATACCCAGCACAAGCCCAAATGTAAAATAAGCATTTAGCCCCATTCCAACACTCATGGCAACTGGCGTATTTGACCAAAGTCCATTTAAAACAGTTGAGATAACGGTGATAAGAGCTGTTGCGCTGATTAATGCGTCAATAGGCATGCCGGTTTTGCTCATTATGATGGCATTTACTGGCACGATATAAACCATCGCTAAAAATGTCGTCAAACCAGCGTTAAATTCTTGTTTTACACTCGTTTGATGCTCTTTGAGTTTAAAATAATCCAACTTTTCTCCTTTTAGTAAATTTTAAGTTCATTATAAAGGCTATCACGAAGCACTGGTATATAGCCTGAGCTTTTTATAAGATCACAAAAATCCTTTAGTCTTACGCCATTTGCACTTGCCGCACCAGCAGCACTTTGTATGCTCTCTTTTTGGATCGTTCCATCAAGATCATCTGCGCCAAACTCCTGTGCTATCATAGCTAAATTTAGCGTCGAAGTGGCCCAGTAAGCCTTGATGTGCGCTACATTATCAAGAACTAAACGCGAGATAGCGATAGTTTTTAAAATCTCCACCGAGCCTAGAATTTTAACATCTTTTAAGTAGTTATTTTCTCTTTGATAAACAAGCGGTATAAAGGCATTAAAGCCGTGAGTTTGATCTTGCAAAGCTCTAATCCTAAGCATATGATCGATACGATGTTCTCTACTTTCGATATGCCCAAAAAGCATAGTGGCGTTACTAAATTTACCTTTTTTGTGCCATTTTTCATGTATCTTAAGCCAGTTTTCGCTACTTACTTTGCCTTTGCAAATTTTAGCCCTCACGCCCTCGTCAAAAATTTCCGCCCCACCGCCAGGCATGCTATCTACGCCGTATTCTAACATCTTTTCTATGACCTCATCATAGCTCATAGCATTTTTTCTAGATAAAAAGTCTATCTCAGCCGCGGTCATAGCCTTAACATGCAAATTTGGATACTTCTCTTTTATCTTTTTAAATATCTCAAGATACCACTCCCACGAGCTATCAGCGTTGTGTGCTGAGACTATATGTATCTCGTCAGCTCCATTTTGCACGCTCTCATCAACAACCTTCATGATCTCATCATGGCTCATTTTGTATGGATTTGGATTTTTCCTATGGGCTGAAAAAGCACAAAATTTGCACACATCAGCACAGATATTTGTTGGATTTATATGGCGATTTGAGTTAAAAAAGACCTTGTTTGCATAAAGCTCGCTGCGTTTTTTAAATGCAAATTTACCAAGCTCAAAAAGATCAAGATCATAAAGCAAAAGTGCGTCACTTGCCTCAAGCCTAACGCCATTTTCTAGTTTTTGTAATATATTCAAATTTCTTCCCACTTTTATAAAACTAATTTGCAGATTATATTAAAATGAGTTTTAAATTTAGCAAAATTTTAGTATTATTGAGAAAAATTTTTAACAAAAGTGGCTAAATATGGTTCAAACGGATAAAAAATTTTCTAAGCAGTTGCAAAAAACGCAGGGCAGAAATTTTGTAAATTTTCTAACAAAAAATATCGACGAACAGCTTCAAGAAGTTTTTTCTAAGCTTATGGTAGAGTTTTTTGAAAACTTTATGCCAAGTGCCGAAAACTTCCCAGTAAGCCTGCTGGCAAGCGGGAAATTCGCACAAAACCTTATTAGCATAAACTCAGAGCTTGAAATTTTAATTACCTACAAAAATACTCAAGGCTACAACACAAAAACCTTCATAAAAGCCCTAAGTAACGAGCTTGAGACGCTAAATTTAAATCTAAAAATAAAATCTCATGATATAGATGAAATTTTTTACACCTACAAAGATGATATAAAAGCCAAAAGCTCCCTTTGTATAGTGCGCTATATCTGTGGGTCAAAAGCCCTGTATAAGGGCGTTAGAAATGAGATAAACCGTACAAAAGAGCACAAAAAAGATGAGCTTTTAAACTATCACGCAAAAGCCTTGATGCCATTTGAAATTTCAAAACCGCTAAACCAAACCCCAGATATAAAGGCTGACTTTGGCGGGCTGAACGAAATTTGGCACTTTAACTGCATTTTAGCAACTAAAAATAGCGAAAACAATGCTCGCCTAAGCTCTCTTGAGTTTATAAACGAAAAACAAATAAGCCAATTTAATCTAAACACTGACTTTCTTTTAAGTCTACGCTCAGCCTTAAATTTGACCCAAAACAGCGATAAATTTAGTGCAGAGTGTGTTAATAGTGTAACACAACTACTTCAAACAAAGAGCAAAAAAAGTCTAGACACAGAGGGCGTTATAAGCCAAAAAATGCTAAATTCTATGCTAAATATCGGCACTTTTGTGCGTTTTTGTGCAGCAGTAATAACTAGAGAAAATTCAAACAAATTAAGCTTAAATGAGAAAAAAATTGCCCGCCAAAATAGTGGCTTTTATCAGATACAAAACTCTATCTTCTCATCGCTTCACAACACTCCAACAAGCCTAAAACAGCTGCTTAGCGAGTTAAATGAGCTTAGAGATATAGAGCTAAAGTTTGATATAAGTGCCATTTTTTACATAAAAAGACTAAAATTTAACAAAGATGAGCTAGATAGCGTTGCTGGTGAGCTAAAAAAACTATTCTTACGCAACAACTCACATTGTATTTTAAAGGCACTACTTGATGCCGATGTTCTCGGGCTTATTATAAAGCCACTAGAGCACATTATAGGGCTTGGCGAGTACGATGGCTATCACAAATTTAGCGTCGATGAGCACAGCATTTTGAGTGTAAAATTTTTAGAAAACATAAAAGATAAATTCATAAAATCTCTCTACGCCGACCTTTGTATGCAGGGCAAGCTGATGTTAAAGCTTGTTGCACTTATGCATGATGTTGGAAAGGGGCTTGGAGGTGAGCATAGCAGTGTTGGAGCAAACATCTTTAGGGCATACGCAAACAAATTAGAACTTAGCAGTGAAGCCGTAAATATGGGCGTTACGCTGATAAAGCACCACACTCTTATGGCAAATGTGGCAAACAGAGAGGATATATACTCACAACGCATGATATTTAGCTTTATCTCAAATTTGGGCGAAAAGCAGGCATTAAAACTACTATATATCCTTACATACTGCGTGATGAATGCTACTGACGAGAGTCTTTACAACAACTACACGGCAAAGCTTTTACATGAACTCTATGAGATTTCACTGGAGAGTTTTGAAGATGAAGGTCTGCTTGATGAAGCAACAAGAAGGGTTAAAAAAGAGCAAAGCATACGCAGAAATGATGAGTTTTTGATTTTAACAGATGAGCTGAAAGATAAAATTTTTAAGATAACTTCAAATTTATTATTTGCAAAATACTCAGCCAGTGAGATCATCGAGCTAGCAAAGCTAGCAAATAATAGCAAAAATCTCTATGTCGAACTTAAAAATAAGCAAAATTTAAGCCTTATAATCATCTCAAATGAGCGTGTAAACTTAGCTATGCTTCTTTTTAATCTAGCAAATTTTGACCTCGCATATATGGAGATATTTGAGCTTTTTGAGGATAAATTTTACATAAAACTTGAGTTTAATAAAAACGCTAAGACTGCCGAACTAAAGGAGCTTGAAAACACTGCAAAAATGGCTTTGCAAAGCAAAGATGAGCCAAAAGGCAAAAAGATAATTATCTCAAAAGATGAGCTAGTATTTGACCTAAACCACTCTCAAGAGTACGCAAAACTTAACATAAATGCAAAAGATCAACGAGGACTCATGGCTCATGTGATGGGAATTTTGGCAAAAAATAGCGCAAATATCGCAAGCGCTCGCATACAAACCATAAAAAATCGCACAAGAAACCTGCTTTTAATAAGCAAAGATGATAGTTTGTGCTATAATTGGGATAAAATTTTAAATCAAATAACAAGCGAGTAAAAATGTGTGGAATAGTCGGATACATCGGACAAAATGAGAAAAAAAATGTGATTTTAAGCGGACTAAAAGAGCTAGAATACCGCGGATACGATAGTGCGGGTATAGCCGTGATGAGCGATGATAAGTTAGAGTATTTTAAGGCTGTGGGAAAGCTTGAAAATTTAGCCCAAAAGACGAAGGAATTTAGCTCAGATGGCTTTGGCGTGGCGATCGGTCACACCAGATGGGCGACGCATGGCAAACCAACCGAGATCAACGCCCACCCGCACCTTGGAGAGCACTCATTTGTCGTGCATAACGGCATTATAGAAAACTACGCCGAGCTAAAAGCCGAGCTTGAAGCAAAGGGCGTGAAATTTCTAAGCCAAACCGATACCGAAGTCATCGTTCATCTTTTTGAAGAGAATTTAAAAGAGCTAAAAGACGCATTTAACGCATACGAAGCTACGATAAAACGTCTGCACGGAGCTTACGCCACCTTGCTTATAACAAAAACCGAGCCGGGTAAAATTTTCTTTGCCAAAGACGCTGCTCCTATGGCGATCGCAAAGGCAAATGACGGCGGTTTGATGTTTGCCTCATCTGACGCGGCACTTATCGGCGTTGCAAGTGAAGTCGCTTACCTAGATGATAAAAGCTATGGTTTCATAAATGAGAGTGAAATTTTTGCCTACTCTAACGCAAAACGCGTAATGCCAAGCTTTGTCGCCCTACCAAAAGACAAAAGCTACGCACAAAAAGAGGGTTATAAATTTTTCATGGAGAAAGAAATTTACGAGCAAAGCACCGTCGTAGCCGAGTGCATAATGGGACGCGTAAAAGATGATAGGATAAAGCTTGAAAATTTAGACGATGAGTATCTAAAAAACATCGACGATATCGTGCTTTGTGCGTGTGGCACGAGCTATCACGCAGCTCTTGCCGCCTCGTATCTTTTTGAAAGGCTTGCAGACACTAGAGCCAAGGTCGAGATCGCAAGTGAGTTTCGCTACCGAAGCCCAAAACTAAACAAAAACGCCCTTTTTATCGTGATCTCTCAAAGTGGCGAAACAGCAGACACGCTTGAAGCCCTAAAAATCGCCAAAAATGCAGGGCTAAAAACCCTAGCCATCTGTAACGTCGATAACAGCTCTATCGTTCGCCTAGCCGACACCACCCTACTCACACGCGCCGGTATCGAAAAGGGTGTGGCTAGCACAAAGGCGTTCGCAACGCAGGTCATCACGCTTTGGATGCTAGTTTTACAGATGGCAAACGCAAAGGCAAGTATCGGCAAAACCGAGCTTGAAAACGAGATAAAAGCCCTACTTCACATCCCGCAAATCCTAAACATCAACACAAATTTACAAGAAAAAATTCACCGCCTAAGCAAACACTACCTACACGGGCATGGATTTTTCTTCATCGGACGCGACATTTTCTACCCACTCGCACTTGAAGGGGCGCTGAAACTAAAAGAAATTTCATACCTTCACGCCGAGGGCTATCCAAGCGGCGAGATGAAGCACGGACCTATCGCACTAGCCGATGAGAGGCTATTTACCGTGGCACTCATGCCAAAAAACGCTCTTTTTGATAAGGTCAAAAGCAACGTCGAAGAGCTAGCGGCAAGGGACGCATACATACTAGCCATAAGCCCGGAGGAGTTTGAGCTAAGCGATGATTTTATAAAGACAAGCACTCAAAGCCACGCTATGAGCGAGTTTTTCGAGATGATGATAATACTTCAAATTTTCGCACTTGAGATTTCTGTGCGCCTTGGCAACAATGTCGATATGCCACGAAATTTAGCCAAAAGTGTCACGGTAGAGTAAAACAGGGCTGAATCCTCAGCCCAATCCACACTAAAACATAAATTTATAAAAATTTACCATTTTTATCTATCATTATCCATTTATCAAAAATTTGTACCCATGCTACACCTTCGCTAAAATCTCTAGCACCATCATACTGCAAAGGCACCACAACTTTGCCATTTTTGTCTATAAAGCCCCATTTATCGTTTTTCCCAACCCCAGTTAGTCCTTCGTTATAAATCCCAATGTCATACACACTCACTATTTTGCCCACTACAGCTCCGTTTTTATCGATGGCTAATATCTCACCCATTGGCATCAAAGCCCTGCCATCAGCAAAACTAGACGCATTTTTATACTTAAGCTCTATCGCTATCTTAGTATCCACGCCCATATATCCGCATTTATCGATCATACACGCCACAGCCAGTCCATCTCTAAACTCGTCCAGTTTATCGTATATAGGTTGCACTACTACTTCGCCCTTAGCGTTTACTTTCCACCAGTCTCAAAACGCACCAGCTTTTCACTATTAAAGTTTTTGACATCACTCGCAAAGCACCCGCTAAGCAACACCGCCAAAGATACCACCAATAATCCCTTTTTCACCCTATATCCTTTATAAATTTTACATAATTATACTATTTTAGTTCTAAACTTATAAAATTTAAAATTTTTACAAATACCAGCAAAAAAACACCTTAGCTTTATACCTATCCTTTTGTAAATTTTCATATGATTTTATCAAATTTCATAAAACCTTTAGCCCATTTTTGCTAACTTTACATAAAACAAAGGAGCAAAACTATGAAGTTTATGCGTATTTTATCGCTGTGCGTTTTGCTAGTTTTTGCAAACGCAGATCAAAAAGGAGAGCAGATGAGAGATGAGATATACCTAGCGGGTGGGTGTTTTTGGGGTATGCAAGGATACTTTGATAAAATTTTTGGAGTGATTGAGACTAGCGTAGGCTATGCAAACGGCGTAAGCGAAAGTGCTGATTATCACGGATTAAAGCAGAGCAAACACGCAGAAACCATGCACATCGTCTTTGACGCAAACCGTATAAATTTGGCTGAAATTTTACTTCACTTTTTTAGAGTGATCGATCCAACCAGCCTAAACCGCCAAGGTAACGACATCGGCACGCAGTATCGCACGGGCATTTACTACACCAACAAAGCCCACGAAAAGATAGCTAAACAAAGCTTAGAAATCCTGCAAGAAGACTACGATAAGCCCGTTGTGATAGAGCTTGAGCCACTTCGACACTATATCTTGGCTGAAGAGTATCATCAAAACTATCTTGATAAAAACCCAGGCGGCTACTGCCACATCAACCTAGCTATGGCACACGAGCCACTTTTTAACGCCGACAAATTACCAAGCGACGCCGAGCTTAAGGCAAGTCTGAGCGAGTTAAGCTATGCCGTGACTAGGCAAAACGCGACTGAAAGGCCGTTTTCAAGCGAGTTTGATAAATTTGATGAAAAGGGCATATACATAGACATCATAAGTCGCGTACCACTTTTTAGCTCGAAGGACAAATTTGACGCTGGGTGTGGCTGGCCTAGCTTTTATAAACCCATCACAACCGACGCTTTAAAATACCTAGCCGATAAATCGCACGGTATGAATCGCACTGAGGTTCGCTCAAGCACGGCTGACGCGCACTTGGGGCATGTGTTTGATGACGCACCGCTTCAAAATGGAGGCTTAAGATACTGCATAAACGGCGCCGCACTTGAGTTTATCCCAGTGGATAAAATGCGAGAACTAGGCTACAAAAAGCTACTTCCATTTGTGGAGTAAATTAGGTTTAAGTCCTATTTTTGTAATTTTATCAAAAACAATTTAGGCTAAAACTACTTTAGCCTAAATTTTTGATTTTCACCTGCAAGCTCTTGCAACTCTTGTAAATTTTTCTCACTCTGTTTTAACAACTCATCAAATTTAAACCCAAGCATTACTATACGGTAAAGTTCTGGTTTGTTTTTACGCCAGTTGTATAATGTCTTGGTGTCTATTTTTAAAATTCCAGCAATGTCTCTTTGCGATAGATTATTTCCCACTTATTTGCCTTTTTGTAAGGAATTTATGTATTTAATATGATTGGTTACAGCCAAGCCAATTTATTTCAAAAGCCACAAACTGTAATTACCATATAAAAATCCAAAACATAATAAACGATAAATTTTTAAATGTTAAATACCCAAAATAGAGGCATAATAGATGTAGAAATAGGATGCTAGAAAATGAATAATATACGAAAATCTGCCTTGTCGCAGACAAATATATAACAATATCAAGCTAAAATTTTAGCCCAAAAATGGGCTAAAATTTAAATTTACTTGCTACAAGCCGATTTGCCGTCCATTACGGGTTGTATGCTTGAGTTGTCCGCACCGCCATCGTCATTTATCTTTTCTATCTGCTCCCAAAGCTTTCTAGCAGCCTCTTCATAGCGTTTTGCAGTCACGCTCTCAGGCTGATAAAAGCTCACAGGCTTACCGCTATCGCCACCCACTCTTACAGCTGGTTCTATCGGCACTTGGGCTAAAATTTGCGTCTTATAAATTTCAGACAGTTCAGTAGTCGTGCCCTTGCCAAATATATCATACTCCTTGCCGTTATCAGGGCAGATGAAACCGCTCATATTTTCAACGATTCCAGCGATTGGGATGTGTAGTTTTTCAAACATATCAAGTCCGCGTTTGCTATCATCAAGTGCGACTACTTGCGGGGTTGTCACGCACACACCAGCCGTTACTGGCACACTTTGAGCCAAAGTAAGCTGCGCGTCACCCGTACCCGGAGGCATATCAAGAAGCAATACATCAAGCTCACTCCAAAGCACATCGCGAAGTAGCTGCTCGATAGCCTTCATGATCATCGAACCACGCCATATAAGGCTAGCGCCCTCCTCCATCAGCACACCCATACTCATCATCTCAACGCCATGCGATAAAATCGGCTTTAGCTTGTTGCCGACAACCTGCGGTTGAATGCCGACTTCGCCGAGCATTCTTGGGATATTTGGTCCGTAAATGTCAGCGTCTAAAATCCCGACTTTCTTGCCTAGTTTTGCAAGGCTTATGGCTAAATTTAACGTAGTTGTACTTTTGCCAACACCGCCTTTACCAGAGCTTACCATAACGAAATTTCTAATCTGCGGAGCGATATTTTTACCGCTTTGACTGTTTGATTTTTCCTCTGGCATTTTTGGCTGGATGATGTTTATCTCCGCCTGCGCACCGCCTAAAACTCGAGAAATTTCAACTCTTAACTCATTTGCCACATCGGCACTTGAGCTAACTATCTCAACATCTATCTTTATCTTCTCGCCAGCTTCGACATTTTTTACAAAGCCAAAACTCACGATATCCTTTTCAAAACCTGGGTATATAACCGCCTTTAAACGCTCTAAAATTTGCTCTTTACTTAGCATTTTTCTCCTTTATTAGATTTTTTGAAATTTTATACGCACAAAATTTAGGCCCACACATTGAGCAAAACTCTGCCTTTTTAAAGCCCTCATCAGGCAAACTCTCATCATGTAGCTCTCTTGCCTTATCAGGATCAAGTACGAGCTCAAACTGCTTGTTCCAGTCAAACGCCCATCTTGCATCACTCATCGCGTGATCTCGCTCTATCGCACCAACCCTACCACGAGCCACATCAGCTGAGTGAGCGGCGATTTTGTGAGCGATTATGCCGTCCCTTACATCAGCAGCCGTTGGAAGCCCTAAATGCTCTTTTGGTGTAACATAGCAAAGCATAGCCACGCCGTGATACGCCGCCATCGCCCCGCCTATCGCACTTGTGATATGATCATATCCAGCACCTATATCAGTAGGAAGTGGTCCTAGCACATAAAATGGTGCGTTATGACACCACTCTTGCTGGATTTTGACGTTATATTCAATCTGATTTAGTGGCACGTGTCCGGGACCCTCGACCATGACTTGCACATTTTTCTGCCACGCTCTAAGTGTCAGCTCACCAAGGACTTTTAGCTCACTTAGCTGAGCCTCATCAGTGGCATCGTGCAAACAGCCCGGACGCAAACTATCGCCAAGGGAAAGTGCTACATCATATTTGGCACAAATATCGCAAATTTCATCAAAGGCTTCGTAGAATGGATTTTCTTTATGATAGTGCATCATCCAAGTAGCCATAAGGCTCCCGCCACGACTTACTATGCCCATTTTACGCTTTGGAATGAGCGGCATAAATTTAAGTAAAAATCCAGCGTGTATCGTAAAGTAACTAACACCCTGTTTGGCCTGTTTTTCAAGCACTTTAAGCATAACTTCTATGCTTAAGTTTTCAACATCTTTTACATCGTGGATTATCTGATACATAGGCACTGTGCCGATTGGAATGGTTGAATTTTTAATAATAGCTTTTCTGATCTTATCAAGATCACCACCAGTTGATAGATCCATAACCGTGTCAGCACCGTATTTAAGGCACAAATTTAGCTTTTCAAGCTCGCCGTCTATATCACTTGCAAGACTTGAGTTGCCGATATTTGCATTTACCTTTGTCTTTGCGTCTATGCCGATTGCCATTGGAGTTAGGTTTGTGTGATTTATGTTTGCAGGGATTATCATACGCCCCACAGCCACGCACTCACGCACAAACTCAGCCTCTAAGCCCTCAACCTTTGCTACATATTCCATTTCAGGCGTTATAATGCCTTTTTTAGCATAATACATCTGAGTTGGTGTAGCGTCATTTGCTCTAGTTTTTAACCAGTCTGTTCTCATAATCGCCCCTAAATTAATAGAAATATTTTACAAAATTTTAACTTCTAACAACCTTTAACATCGCTCTAAAGAATTTTTCAAACATTTTTTTAAAAATAAAGAAAATAAAAGTCTTTAAAGTGTATAATTTCGTAACATTTGTAAAAGGCTTATTATGTTAGATGTCACACTTATTATGCTTGGAGCTGGCAACTCCACACGCTTTGGGCTACCTGTTAAAAAACAATGGCTTCGTATCGGCTCTGATCCGCTTTGGCTTATGGCTACTAAAAATTTGAGTAAATTTTACACATTTAAAGATATTATCATAGCTAGCAAAGAGTGTGAGTATATGTCTAAATTTGCTCCAAATTTTAAGTTTATCACTGGTGGACAAACTCGTCAAGAAAGCCTAAAAAACGCACTTAGCGAAGTAAAAACTGAGTTTGTTTTAGTAAGTGATATAGCTCGTCCCATCATAACACAAGAGCTTTTTAGCAAAATAATAGACGGCGCAAAACAGGCTGATTGTGTAATTCCTGCACTAAAAGTTTCTGACACTGCTTATTTTGGAGAGGACGCGATAGATAGAGAAAAGATAAAGCTCATACAAACACCTCAGCTATCAAGAACTCAAATTTTAAAAGACGCCTTAAAAACAGATCAAATTTTTACCGATGACAGCTCAGCTATCCGTGCGATGGGTGGCAGCGTATGGCAAATTTTAGGAGATGAGCAAGCTAGAAAAATCACAACAACACAAGATCTAAAAAAGCTAAATTTACAGCCGCCAAGCTTTGAGCAGTTTGTAGGAACTGGCTTTGATGTGCATGAGTTTGCAGATGGTTATGAGCTTTGGCTATGTGGCGAAAAGATAGAGCATGAAAAGGGCTTAAAGGCACATAGCGACGGCGACGTCGCACTTCACGCACTAAGTGACGCTATACTTGGCGCAGCTGGGCTTGGTGATATAGGCGAGCACTTTCCTGATACTGACGAAAAATATAAGGGCGCAAGCTCGGTAACCTTGCTTCAAGAAATCTACAAAAAGGTACAAAATGTTGGTTTTGAACTAGTAAATGCCGACATCACCATAATGGCAGAGCAGCCAAAACTAAGCAAATTTAAAACAAAAATGGAGACAAATATCGCAAATGCTCTAAATATAACGCCAAGCCGCATAAATGTAAAAGCAACAACGACAGAAAAGCTTGGATTTGTCGGACGCAAAGAGGGTATAGCCGTGATAGCAAGTGCGAGTTTAAAGTATTTTGATTGGACAAGAGTATGAAAATTTTAATAGTAGAAAACGAAATTTACCTAGCAGGCTCAATCTCCAGCAAGCTTGGCGATGTTGGGTTTGACTGCGAGATAGCAAACAGTGTCAAAGACGCATTAAAGCATGAAAGTGCAGACATTATCTTGCTCTCAACAACACTTGGCGGGCAGGACTTTTATCCTATCATTGAAAAATTTAAAAATGCTATCGTTATACTTTTTGTAACATATATAAGCAGCGACACAGTGCAAAAACCTATACAAGCGGGCGCTAGTGACTATATACAAAAGCCCTTTATGATCGAAGAGCTACTTCGTAAAATAAACCATTTTATCGAATATAAAAGGATGAAAAGCCTTATACAAACGCAAGAAAATTACATAAAACATACTCTTGAAAAATTTAAGATCCCAGATCTTGAAAGCAAAAAAATAAAACTTCCATTGCTTATAAAAACTCCCAAAATTCAGTTTGCAGACAAATTTGTATTTAGATTCACCAAAGAGCAAAATTTGCCTTTTGGAATGGCGAACACAACAAATTTAGCGGAGATTTTAAATGCGATTAGACTTTGTAAAGATGAAGTGTTATATATAAATAATCTACAAAATTTCAACGAAAATGAGCGTGAAGCCATCGTTGGAGCCTGTTACAAAAAGCGCGTTATACTTGCAACAAGTGACTTTGAGCAAAGTGCACTTTTTGAAACTATGGAGCTTGCTAAAGATGAGCAAAGCTTTAGCGTGGATAGCATAGTGACTCTTGATGAGTATTTAAAACACACTATATCCACCTATCAAGACCGTTATCCTGACACTGAGCTTGCTAAAAAGCTTGGAATTTCACGCAAATCACTTTGGGAAAAGAGAAAAAAGTATGACATTTCAAAGAAAAAGTAAAAGTATAAACATCAGCAAACAAATTTTAGGCACACTTGAACTCATAAAAAACCAAATTTTTTCAGAATTTAATGCACTTATGAGCGAAGAGCAGGCAAAAGAGTGTCTAAAAACTGGCAAGCTTGCAGGCGAGGAGATGCCATTTGCCTTTATCTTTGCTCCAAAAGAGCTTGATGAAGTGGAGCTTAAAGCCGCAGAGCAAATAGAGCTAGTTTTTGAAGGGACGGCTGCTGGGGTTATAGAAATTTCAACCATATATGAGATGAAGCCAGAATATGAAAAAAATATCTTTAACACTAGCCAGATAAATAAATGCGAATTTAGTAAATTTGCTATAAGTGGAAATTTTGAGCTTTTTGTTAGCGAAGTAAGGGAGGCAAAAGAGCAGATACAGCGGATAAAAAGAGAGCAAAATGCCAAAAAAATAACCGCCATAATGCTAACCGCAGACCCCTTAAACAGAGCGCATGAGCGCATAATAAGAATGACAATTGATCAAGCGGACTTAGTTGTTATATTTTTACTTCAAACGTATCAAGAAAAGCACCTAAATTTTGAGCTTAGAAGAGAGATAATAGACTACTTTATCAAGCGATACCTTCCTGAAAATCGCGTCGTGGTAATGCCGTTTAAAAATACAAATTTATTTAGCGCACACCAAAACCCGACTCTTGAATACCTAGCCGCATATAGACTTGGCTCAAACCGCCTAGTTTTAGGGCAAAACCATAGTAGCCTTAGTATATTTTACGATCACAATCAAGTAAAAAGCATACTTGATAGCTATGTAAAACGCAAGGATATGGAGATAGTCATACTGCCTGAGCTTGTGTATTGCAATGAGTGTAAAACGCTTGTTAGCACACGAACATGCCCTCACGGCGCGCACCATCACATACGCTATAATCCAAATGTGATAAAAACATTGCTATTTCAGGGGATTTTACCGCCAGCAATCCTTGTGCGACCAGATGTTTCAGCCATCGTTTTAGGTGAACTTTTTAAGGACAGGTTTGAAAATTTACAAGATCTTTGCCATGGACTTTTTGTAAATTCTGGACTACTTGAAAAACATACTGAGCGAGAATTTTACGAAGAGTTGATGAGACTTTATCAAACCTCATCTTTAACATAAGGAATTTTATGCAAAAATTATTTTTAACATTTTTTGGTGCAGGACTTAGCCCAAAGGCACCAGGCACTGTTGGCTCAGTGGCTGCGGCTATCGTAGGATACTTTATACTTAAACTTTTCTCTGCAACCACCCTATTTTTAGCAACTATCCTAATCTCTCTCATCGCCATAAGTGTCATAAACGCTTATGAAAAGCAAAGTGGAGAGCATGATAATGGCTGGATAGTCATCGATGAAGTTGCTGGCGTATGGCTAGCGTTTGTCATAAGCGGAGCAACTGAGATACAAATGCTCTTATCTCTTGTCTTTTTTAGGATTTTTGATATTTTAAAGCCATCTATTATCGGTAGAATCGATAGAGATGTAAAGGGCGGGCTTGGTGTAATGGGTGATGACATCGTGGCTGGCTTTGTTGCTGGGATAGCAAGCTCAATGGTTTATGGAATTTTACTAAAATTTAACCTTGCAAGCTTTTAAAAGTTTTTAAGGTATATTGCAAAGCTTTTTATCAATGATAAATTCAAACAAAAGCTTTGCCCCACTATCCCTGTAAAAAAGATGGTGAAGCTTAATGCCACCAGCTAGCATGGGCACAACTCTTGGATCTTTGCAGTGAGTTTCAATACTTCGTTTTATAAGTATTTGACGATATTTTTTTAGCTCATCATCACTCATTTTTAAGATAGCTTTACTTGAGGCGTCATTTATCTTATAGTGATAATATAGCTCTTCACCAACATTTAAAAGCGCAGTAAGTGTGAAATTTATATCGCGACGCTGCGGAAGAGCACGCGAATAATACTCAGCATAAGAGCGTGCTAGCTCATAAGGTGTGGCAAAAAGTACCACAAAAAGACTACAAAAAAGGACTATCGCTCGCAAAACTGCCTATCCACACTTATGCGAAATTTCTCTTTACCGTCCTTTAAAAATACCCCATTTAAGGTTAAGTCGTGGTGCAAAACTTTTACAAAAAGCTCATTTTCACACAAATCTCGCTTTGCGCCCAAAACAAGATCAGATTTTAGATTTGATTTATCTTTTTCGATAATAAAAGTCCCATTTAGCTCACTATTTTTAGCACTTATGGTATTTAAAGTAATGTTTTCATTTATCTTTGCGGGTAGATACTGCACAGCTAAAACGGCTATAAACTGAGCTATCTCAGCTGGCTTTAGTGTTTTTAGCAAATTTTCATAAATGCTAAAGTCAGGCGCCTTTTGACCAAAAAGCAAAGTCATACAACTAAGCAACAAAGCTATCTTTTTCATACCCATTTCCTATCTATAAAAGGTGAGAGTTTGACCAAAATTTCATACTCTATCGTATTAAAAAATTTTGCCCAACTACGCGCATCATCAAACACGCAAACCCACTCGCCCACATCTTCACAACTAAAGCTATCCATGCTCATCTTGCCTAGCATTGGCTTTTTGTTTGCTAAAAGTAGCTCACCCTGCCCGCCATACCTTAAAAGTCCACCACCATAACCAATGTCATAGGTTGCCACAGCCATATCTTTTTGTGCAATAAATTTTGCCCCATATCCCACACCCTGAGTGGCTTTTAGCGTGCGTGCACTAATACGCCTAGCCCAAAGACTAAGAACTGGTTTTAGCTCTAAATTTTTATCAAACTGTGCATATCCAAGCTGTGCCATACCAACGCGCACATATTCATCATCAAACCCAGATAAGTTTCTCTCAAAGGCAGCTGAAGCATGTGAATGAAAAACTAGCTCATCTTTACTATCAGTTTGCTCTTTTATGCGTGCTTTTACAAGCATGAAATTTTGCTTTTGCACGAAATAATCCGCATTCATCTCATCAGCCGATCTAAAGTGCGTAAAAGCCCCAAGAAGCTGCAAATTTCGCTCTTTTATGATTTTTAAAGCGGTGTCTATCTCGCTTAAATCTATACCATTTCTATGCATTAAAGTATCTATCTTTAAGTGTATCTTTGTGCCACTTTTTGCAGTTTTTAGGTCATCAAGAGAATTTACAGCATAGATAAAGTCATCTTTTTCAGAGCCATTAAAAATGTGTGAAAGTATAAGAATTTCTTGCATATACTGCGTAAGCTCATATGCTTCTTGCTCATTTTTTACCGCGCAAAATTTAAACCCAAGCTCACTTGCTGTTTTTGCCAAAAGCTTTGCCCCATGCCCGTAAGCATTGCTTTTTAATACAAGTATGACGCGCCCGCTAGCTTTTTTAGAGATAACCCTAAGGTTGTGTTCATAATTTTTTTTATTTAGTCTAATCTCTGCCATTAGACATTAAAACTCACATCATAAGCCTTGTAAACATCTGGCAAAAGGCGCCTTACGCTATAATCAAGAGCATAAAATTTCTGATAAACTTCCCTTGCATTAATCTCTTTTGCACTATCAAAGTCAAAAACATCCGTACCATTTTTCTTGGGGATATTTGTATCCAAAAGCTTAAAAAACTCAGCCCTTGCTTTAAAAATTTCCTCAATTTTTTTTGCTATTTCCTCTTTTTTATCCACTTTTACTCCTCAACTAAAATTTTCATACCATCTTCATAAAGCTTAACATAAAGTGTCTTTTGTCCGCTAAATTTCGTTGATGGAGCATCATAAACCTCATAAAAACTCACACGAAAAAGTGGCTCATTTTTAGAGTTTGGGTACGGGGTTATGACAAAATTTGAAAAGCTAATACTCTTTTGTTCTTTGCGTGAAAATATCATGCGTTTCATATTTTTAAAATTCTCCAAACTCATGCCATCGTAACGGATAAAGTCCTTATCATAGAAGTTAAAATACTCCTGCGTATCATTTTGTGTCCACGCCTTTTTCCATTTAAAAATACTAGAAAAAATTTTACCTATCTTTGCGGCATCAGCCTTTGGTCGCTCACCCTCATATATAAAAGCAAGGCTTTTTTTATGATCAATCAACTTATCATACGAGTCAAGCAAGATGTCATTTTTCATAGCGACACAACCCTTGGTCTTTAGATCATCGGTGCGTTCGCCATTGAGCGGATAGCCGTGTATCCAGATACCACTTCCATTTCGTTTGGCATGCTTATCGAGCAAATTTGGATAAGAAAGCGAAAAAGCAAGTGGCCCTAAATATGGATCACTGGGGGTAAAACGGCGTGTAAGCTCATATACACCAATAGGCGTTTTTAAGTCGCCTTCAGCCAACTTTTCACCACTTTTTCCCACGATTACATCTATCTTTAGCTCACTTTTTGTGTTGCCGTTTGAATAGGAGATAACTTCGAGTTTTTTGTTATCCTTATCAACCACACTTAGCAAAACATCACTATCGTAGTAGCCGTATTCTAAATTTTTACCTTCTAGTTTTTTTTGCCAAAAACTATCGCTTAGAATGTTTTTTTCTATCGTTTTTATAACTTCACTTGCGCCATTTTTTAGATAAATTTCTTCATAATCTGTTGCATTTAAACAGGATAAGACAGTAAAAAATAAGATAATCTTTCTCAAATTTATACCCATTTTGTTGGAATTTAAACTGCTTATTATACCAACAATTTACTTAGTTTTGCTAAACTTATGTGATAAAAAGATGAAAAATATTAATTTTTATCTTAAATTTCTCATAAAGGATAGAAAATGAAAAAAATTCTACTACTTAGTTCGCTTTTAGCACTTGGTGCTTTTGCTTCTGAGATAAGCATCGAGAAAATTTACGCAAAAGAGAGCATGAAAAGCGCTGCAAATGGTGCTATTTTCATGGATATAACAAATAACTTGGGTGCGGATATAAAGCTAGTTTCGGCAAGTTCTAATGTATCAGACAGTGTAGAGTTGCACGAGCATAAGACTATTAATGGCATGTCAATGATGTCAAAAGTAGATGACATCGCTATCGCAAACAAAGAGACTGTGCATCTAAAGCCAGGCGGTCTTCACATAATGCTTATGGGGCTTAAAAAACAGCTTGTAAATGGCGATGAGATCGATCTTAGCCTTAAATTTGATACTGGTAGAGTGATAAATTTAAAAGTTGATGTTGTAAATCACAAGCAACTCTTTTTAGAGTAATGAAAAAGTATTATGCCCTGCTCGTAGCCATTACGATTGGGGCTTTATCGTTTGTTTTTTTTAGCAACAAAACCTCTGTTACATCAAGTTTTAGTGCATCACAAAATAAACTTGAGCCACTAAAATGCGACCTTAATGTTAAGCCCTGCGAGGTCATTTATAATAATAAGAGTATAAAATTTGATTTTTTAGATGATAAGATCACGCCTATGCAAGAGCTTACACTAATTATTAGCGGCCTTGATAAGCTAAACTTCCACTCTCCGAGCTTACAAATATATGGATTAAATATGAATATGGGAAATATCAATGCAAAACTTGCAAAACAAGATGAAAATTTCATCTCAAACATCGTACTTAGCTCATGTCTTATCGATGTTATGAGATATCGTCTTGAAGTCTTAGAGCAAGGCAGAAAGACTGGTCTTTATATTGATTTTGACCTGAAATTTTAGGAGGGAAATTTGAGATACTTCTTTTCATTTTTTATCGTTCTTTTTGTTATCGTAGGCTCAACTTTTTTACTTATAAAAAAAGATCCACACTATTTTTATGCCGATATAAATGGCACAAAGGTCGGACTTGAGAGCTTTGATGGCGAGTATAAAGCAGTTTATTTTGGTTATCTTTATTGTCCAGATGTTTGCCCAAGTACGCTTTTTAAGGTATCAGAAGCACTAAAAGAGTTAAATCGAAGTGATTTTAAACTGGTATTTATAACGATCGATCCTGAGCGCGACACAAACGAAGAGCTTACGCAAATGGCACAAAATTTTTATGATAATGCGATTGGTTTAAAGATAGATGACTTAGAAAATGTTGCCAAAAACTACGGGGTAAAATATCAAAAGATAGAAATGCCAGACTCTGCTATGCGCTACTCAGTTGCTCATTCAAGTTCGATTTATCTGCTTGATAAAAAAGGTAAATTCTTTGCTGAAATCTCAAATTTAACAGCAAAAAATATCAAAGAAAATATACAAAATTTAATAAAGCAACGCCCCTAATTAGCCCTTTTAAAAACAAAAAGCAAAAACGCAAGAGCTAAAAGAGAAATAAAGACAAATATAGAAAATCCAAAATACCCCTTAGAGCTTTCAAGCAAAACAATCTCCACTTTTGCGCCATTTGCCATAACCCAAGCGCTACTTTGTTTTGCTCCACTAAGCTTAAAACGAAGTGTATTAACATCAGAGTATGAGATATTTAAGTCGCTAAAAACGCCATCAGAAAAGCTATAATCATCAAATTCATCATTACAATCCTTAGGCACAAAAAATAGCTCATACCAAACATCAGGCATCACACCAAGTCTCTCTTTTCCACGAACCAAAAAATATGGCATCACTGGAGTTAATGTGCGAAAGTCCCACTCTAAAATTTTACTCTTGCCATCTTGTTCGTAGCTAAATTTTGCCGTATAATTTTTATCAAATTCAAGAACCTGCCTTAAAAACAAAGCAAACTGACGCTCATTTAGCTTTTTGTTTTTATCGGTTTGTCTATCTAAAACTATGCTATCTTCTAGCTTTTTGCCATCCTTAAAAAGTTCAAAATTTTTCATCTTTATGTCTGGTAAATTTGGATTAAATTCGATACTGATTGGAGCGGCTGTGACCTTGCACTCTGGCAGTGGATCAGGATACTCTTTTCCAAAAAAAGCAAGACCAAAAGTTGCTGGAAAACGCACAAATTCTGGACTTTTTGGCTTAAGAGCTTCATTAAATGTTTGCATTTTTATTCGCGTAGTTTTATCTTTACAAATTTTATCATAATAATATCCTTTTTGATAAAAATTGCCACCATTTTTACAAAGTTCATTTAGGCTAGAATTTGACATATTAAAGACATAAACTCGCCCGTTTTCTCCGCTCATCCAAGACATACCTATCTCGCTAATGCCATAGTTTAAAAATAAAAATCTATGATAAATGGCACTAAAAAGATTATCTATCGCGCTTTTTGTACTAATTTGATTATTTGAGATATTTTCAAGGACAAACCTAGTCTTATGCCCAGCACTTATAGCTCTAGCAGTGGCATTTTCTCCAGTAAAACCTGAAAAAGAGCTATTTTCATCATGCATACTAATGCCACTTATATTGTGCTGTATTAGGTAATTTGCGTGATTTTTGGTGGATAAATTTAGTGTCTCGCTTAAGCTTAACGGATTTAGCCCGCTTGTAACCCTTAGCTCATTTATGTAGGCAAGTTCATCAAAATTCATCTCACTATGATTTGGCTCTAAAGCTAGTATAAGCGGCTTGTTATTTAAAAAATTTTCATAAAGCAGGTAAATGCCAGCCAGAAATAGGGTGATTATAAGTAAATTTTTCAGGTAAGTCAATCCTTGCAAGATGAATAAAATTTAAAAAAGAAAAAGCCTGCAAAAGCAGGCTAAATTTACGCTTTTGGTCCAGCTTTTGCGTATTCAACGCCCTCAGCTACATCTTCATAGCGTTTAAAATTCTCAACAAACATCTTTGCTAGCTTATCACGCATAGCTATATATTCATCAGAATTTGCCCATGTGTTTATAGGATTTAGAAGTTTTGTTTCAACTCTATCAAGTGCTTTTGGTATGCAAAGGTTGAATTTCTCAAAATTTTCAAACTCACATTTTGTGATACTACCATCTAAAATAGCATTTATGCAAGCCCTTGTTGCTTTTATACTCATACGCTTACCCACGCCATAAGCGCCTCCGCTCCAGCCAGTATTTACAAGATATACATTTACGCCGTGCTTATCGATCTTTTCGCCAAGGAGTTTTGCATAAACAGTCGGATGAAGTGGCATAAATGGCTCTCCAAAGCATGCACTAAATGTCGCTTGTGGCTCGGTTATCCCGCGTTCAGTGCCAGCCACTTTTGCAGTGTAGCCGCTTAAGAAATAATACATCGCCTGCTCTTTTGTAAGCTTTGCTACTGGCGGAAGCACACCAAAAGCATCGGCTGTTAAAAATATAATATTTTTTGGATGTCCAGCATTTAGGCTTGGCTCATGATTTATGATGTGCTCTATCGGATAGCTCACGCGAGTGTTTTCGGTTTTACTACCATCTTTATAATCAACTACTCCGCTTGCATCTGCTACGACATTTTCAAGCAGGGCATTGCGCTTTATGGCCCCGTAAATTTCAGGCTCGCTCTCAGGATCAAGATTTATACATTTTGCATAACATCCACCCTCAAAGTTAAACACGCCCTCATCATCCCAGCCATGCTCATCATCGCCTATTAGTTTTCTATGCGGATCTGTTGAAAGCGTTGTTTTGCCAGTGCCAGAAAGTCCGAAAAATAGCGCAGTATCGCCGTCTTTACCGACATTTGCTGAACAGTGCATACTAAGCTTTCCTTCAAGTGGCAACCAATAATTCATCATAGAAAAAATGCCCTTTTTCATCTCGCCGCCATACCAAGTTCCGCCTATAACAGCAACATTTTCTTCGACATTAAAGATAACAAAAACATCGCTATTTAGCCCATCTTTTTCCCACTCATCATTTTTGCACTTACAAGCATTATAAACAACAAAATCAGGGCTAAAATTTTCTAGTTCAGCTTCATTTGGGCGGATAAACATATTTTTTACAAAATGCGCCTGCCAAGCTACTTCTGTAACAAAGCGAACTGATTTTTTGCTCTTTTTGCTAGCTCCACAAAAAGCATCTTGAACATACAAATCCTTGCCGCTAAGTTGAGTTTTTGCCTTTTGCAAAAGCTTATCAAATAGCTCTTTTGTGATAGGCTTATTTACTTTACCCCAAGATATATATTTACCGCTTGGATCTTGCTTTACAAAATACTTATCCTTAGGGCTTCGACCTGTAAAAACTCCTGTATCGACCATAAAAGTTCCGTTGCTTGAAACTTTACCTTCGTTGTTATTTTTCTCATGTTCAAAAAGTTCATCGTATCTTAGATTGTAGAAAATTTTTCCGACATTTTTTAATCCCATTTTTTCCAAATTTGCCTTCATTTTTCACCTCTTACTTAAATATTGATAGTAAAATACCGGCAGCGACGGCAGAGCCGATAACCCCAGAAACATTTGGTCCCATTGCATGCATGAGTAAGAAATTTGTAGGATCTTCTTTCATGCCCTCTTTATTTACCACTCTAGCTGCCATCGGCACGGCACTAACGCCGGCTGCACCAATGAGCGGGTTTATCTTATCTTTTCCAAGCTTATTCATAAGTTTTGCCATCAAAACACCAGCTGCGGTGCCTAAAGCAAATGCCACAAGCCCTAGTAGCAAAATTCCAAGAGTATTTGCTACTAGAAATTTCTCTGCTGCAAGTTTTGAGCCAACTGTAAGCCCTAAAAATATCGTAACTATATTAATAAGTGCATTTTGCATCGTATCGCTTAAGCGGTTAACTACGCCACTTTCACGAACGAGATTGCCAAAACAAAGCGCTCCTACAAGCGGAGTGGCATCTGGTAAAACAAGTATGCAAAGCATTAAGATGGTTATAGGAAAAACTATCTTTTCGCGCTTGCTAACTTCTCGAAGTTGAACCATTTTAATAAGACGCTCCTCTTTTGTGGTCAGAGCACGCATAATCGGTGGCTGGATAATAGGCACCAAAGCCATATATGAATACGCTGCAACTGCTATCGCTCCAAGCAGGTCAGGTGCAAGACGAGAAGCTAAAAATATAGCTGTCGGACCATCTGCTCCACCTATAATGCCTATAGCGGCGGCATCAGCTAGCGTAAAGTCAAATATATTTGTGTATTGACTAAGCGTAACGGCACCTATAAGAGTTGTGAAAATTCCAAGCTGTGCCGCACCTCCTAGCATTGCTGTTTTTGGGTTTGCTAGAAGCGGTCCAAAGTCAGTCATCGCTCCAACGCCCATAAAGATAATGAGCGGGAAAAGCCCAGTTTCTATACCAAAACTATAAATGATACCCAAAAAGCCATTTGATCCCGCTATCTCGGCAACAGGTATGTTTGCAAGCAATCCACCAAAACCGATTGGTAAAAGCAAAAGTGGTTCAAAACCTTTTTTAATCGCAAGATAAAAGAGCAAAAAGCAGATAAAAAACATTATGATACGGCCGTAGCTTTGTGTAAATTTGCTAAGCTCGTGTCCTGCACTATCTTTATAGCCTTCAATAGGATTTAAAAGAGCATTTATCCCTGTGGTCTTGTAAAAGCTAGTAAATAGCTCACTCATTGTCTTTGACTCGTATTTTGGTTGCACATTACTAGCTGGCTCGCTCGCAAAACAAAAACCGCTAATCAAAAAAGCGAGTAAAATTTTGACTAAAATTTTCATTAGCCTATCCTAGCTAAAAGCTGAGCATTTTGAACGCTTTGCCCCTGCACAACATCGATACTTGTCACAGCCCCATCACAAGGAGCAGAAACTTCGATCTCCATCTTCATTGCCTCTATGATAAATATCGGCTGACCCTTTTTTACGCTATCGCCAACTTTAGTTAAAATTTTAAATATAACTCCTGGCAAACTTGCAGTAACTGCCTCTCCGCTACCATTTGATATACTCATGGCTTGCTGTGCTGGCTGACTGGCTGGCGTAACATTTGTTACCTCAACTCCATCATCAAACCCATCTTTTACCTCAACATTATATCGCACACCATTAACACAAACGCTGTATCTGCCAGCTTCATTTTTTGTAGAAGGCGTAGTGGCAATCGGCTTAGGAGCGACTGAAATTTTACGAACATTTACCTTAGCCTCTCCCTTTAAAAATGCTATACCCTTTTCTTTACATGCTGCAGCGATAAAGATATTTTTCTCGCTTGCCTCAATGCCCTCATTGGCTAAAATTTCTTTTGTATGTGCTAAAGATTTACTCTTATCATCATTTGCTATATCAAGTGCTTTGCGAGTAGTTGGTTGCAGTTTTAGCTGCTCACTTGCGATTTTTACAACCTCACTATCTGGCTCACAAGGCGTTTTGCCAAAGTATCCAAGCACCATTTTTCCGTATCCATCAGCGATCTTTGCCCATTTGCCAAACATTACGTTATTAAACGCTTGCTGGAAGTAAAACTGACTAACTGGTGTTACGCTCGTACCATATCCGCCCTTTTCTACAACCTCTTGCATAGCCTCGATAACAGCTGGGAATTTCTCCATTATGCCGTTATCTCGCATCATCTGAGTATTTGCCGTCAAGGCACCACCTGGCATAGGTGAAAATGGTATAAGCGGGCTTACTTGCGTAGCTTCTGGCGGGATAAAATAATCTTTCAAACACTCACCTAAAACTCGTTCATAGGTTAAAATTTTATCCGTGCTAAGTCCGCCAAGATCGTAGTTTTGACCCTTTACTGCGTGTAGCATAGTAAGGATATCTGGCTGACTTGTACCGCCACTAACTGGGCTAGCTGCTAGATCTATACCATCTGCACCAGCTTCCAAAGCCGCCAAATAACAAGCCACGCTAACGCCTGCGGTTTCGTGAGTGTGGAGTCTGATATGCGTATTTTCGGGTAGCATTTTACGAGCCATCTTTATAGTTTCATAGACTTTTTGTGGGCTTGAAGTCCCGCTAGCGTCTTTAAAGCAAACGCTATCATAAGGTATGCCAGCATCTAAAATTTCCCTTAAAATTCTCTCATAAAAAGCCACATCATGTGCCCCAACACAGCCTGGTGGTAAGTCCATCATAGTTACTACCACTTCGTGTTTTAGACCATTGGCAACTATTCTCTCGCCTGAGTATTTTAAATTTTCAACATCATTTAAAGCGTCAAAATTTCGTATCGTAGTCGTGCCGTGCTTTTTAAAAAGCTTAGCGTGAAGATCGATAAGCTCGCTACTACCAGTATCTAGCATGACGGTATTTACACCGCGTGCTAGGGTTTGAAGATTTGCCTCTTTGCCAACAACTGAACGGAATTTATCCATCATCGCAAAAGCATCTTCATTTAGGTAAAAATAAAGACTTTGAAATCTAGCCCCCCCGCCAAACTCAAAGTGCGTTATGCCAGCCTCTTTAGCAGCTTCTAGAGCTGGCAAAAAATCTTGCATCAAAACCCTAGCACCAAAAACCGACTGAAAGCCGTCACGAAAAGTCGTATCCATCACATCTATAAATTTTTTAGCCATCATCTCCCCTTTGATCTTTTTTTATGTTGGGTTATTGCGGCACTAATAACCGCTGTCAAAATGCCATCATCTTTAATGTTGCTTACAGGAATTTGGCTTGTATTTGGGGTTATGTTATGTGAATTGTCAAATTTTGCAAAGACTTTAGACTGAATTTTTAATACAAAAATCATAAGTAGCAAAAATGAGAAAACACCACCCATGCCAAGCACCATAAACCTAAAACCCTCAGTGACCAGATTTACATCTTGCATAAATTTCCTTATAAAATTTCAGATACAAAAATATAGCAAAAAAGAGCTAAAATTTCCTTTGTTTTTTAAGAAATTTTGGCTCTAATTTAAAAAAGCGCTTCCAAAAATAAAAGCGCTTTAAGTTATCTAAAAAAACAACCCTTTTATCATAATACCAAAAACACAAATAGGCGAAACAAATCTTATCAAAATATACCATACATTAAACGCAAAGTCATTCATGTAAGGTCCAAAAAGTGTTTTTAGGGCTTCTTTTCTTATAATG
The DNA here is from genome assembly GCF_905120475.1 of Campylobacter suis. Taxonomy (NCBI): domain Bacteria; kingdom Pseudomonadati; phylum Campylobacterota; class Epsilonproteobacteria; order Campylobacterales; family Campylobacteraceae; genus Campylobacter; species Campylobacter suis. The sequence continues at coordinate 28,916 of NZ_CAJHOE010000006.1, forward strand.
TATCCAGCAAAAAGTGCGCCACCTATGCCACCAAGAGGTAGCAAGATCTTCTCAGCTGTAAAGTCTAAAAATGTAAAAAAGTCTTTGCCAAAGACCATATATTTATCGCCAACGCCTTCTATATTTGCAAAAATACATAAAATACCAAGAACAAAAATTCCGCTTCCAACTATCGTTAAGGATTTTGCTCTACTAAATCCAAACTCACGGATTAAGAAAAATACGAAAGGCTCAATAATTGATATACAAGAAGTAAGTGCTGCAAAACTAAGTGCAACAAAAAATACCACAGCTAAGATATTGCCAACAAAACCTAAATTTCCAAACAAAGTAGGAAGTGACATAAACACAAGTCCAACGCCTTGGCTTGGCTGAGCATCAAACTGAAAAACAAATGTAAAGATGACAAGACCAGCGATGATGGCGATGATAATGTTAATCCCCACAACACTTAGTGTTGATCTAACTAAATTTGTATCGTTTGAAAGCGAGGCTGAGTAGGTTATAATAACCGCCATACCAAGCGACATTGTAAAAAATGCAAGCCCTAACGCAGAAAGAAAAGAGTCAAGCCCTATCTTACTAAAATCAGGTATTAGTAAGAACGATGCAGCTTTAGAAAAGCCATCCATGCTAAATGAGTAAAAAAGCATAAGCATAAGCATTACAAAAAGCGCTGGCATCATAACCATACTAACCTTTTCTATACCGCTTTTAACGCCTCTTGAAAGGATATAAATACACGAAGCAAACGCAAGTGCGTAAAATATAAACTGACCAAGAGCATCTTTGGTTAAAAATTCTAAAAAGTAGCTTTTTGAGTCATCAATATTTGCAGGAAGCGAGCCAAAAGATAAGACGATATACTTATAAACCCAGCCTATTATAACCAAATAATATCCAGAAATAAGAGCTGCCGTAACCATCGTAAGACCACCTACACAACCCCAAAAACCCTTGTTTTTAACAGCGAGTTTTCTAAAAGCATTTACACTATCGCTCTCACTAAGCTTACCTATACTAAGTTCTGCTAAAAAGACAGGGATCGCCACAACAGCACATATTAAAATGTATAAAAGTACAAATGCTGAGCCGCCATTTTGACCCACAACATAGGGAAATTTCCAGATAGCACCAAGTCCCACAGCCGAACCAGCAACTGCAAGGACATAACCTAATTTACTAAAATGTTCATTTTTTGACATTATTATCCTTTAAAAAATTACTTCATTACAAAGTCATAAAGACCAGAATTTACAACAAAAACTGCAAAAACACAAACAGGAGCGACAAAACGAAGTAAAAAATACCAAATTTCAAAAATCGCCCTACCCATATATCTTAAAAAAACATCCTCCAAATACTCTCGCTTAATTATATATCCGACAAAAACACAAAAGACTATGCCACCTAGCGGAAGCATGACATTTGACGCTATATAATCAAGCCAATCAAAAAATCCCTTTTCAAAAAATGTAAGACCTTCTTTAAAGCCATCAACATTTGAAAGCGCACAAAGAATTCCTAACACATAAACAACCGCACCAACAATGCTTATGGCTTTTAGTCTTGAAAAACCAAATTCTCGCTCTAAAAAAAATATAAACGGCTCAACCATTGAAACTGCCGATGTAAGACCAGCAAAAACAAGTGCTATAAAAAACGTAAAACATAAAAAATGCCCTATCTCTCCAAGCTTTGCAAATAGCGTTGGCAAGGATATAAATGCAAGCCCCACACCCTGGCTTGGCTGAGCATCAAACTCAAAAACAAATGTAAATATGACAAGACCGATGGCTATGCTTATTATGATATTTAAAGCAACAACATAAAGCGATGATGTAAATAAATTTGTGCTATCGTTCATGTTTGCAGAGTAAGTCACAATAGCTCCAATACCAACACACATCGTAAAAAATGCAAGTCCAAGTGCCATAAAAATACTCTCGGCAGTTAGCTTTGAAAAATCGGGCACAAGTAAAAACTCCAACGCCTTTTCAAAACCATCCATAGTGGTTGAAAATACTAGCATTAGCAAAATAAGCACAAAAAGTGTCGGTATAAGAAGCAAATTTATACTTTCTATGCCACCTTTTATACCCTTTGCAAGCACAAAAAAGTATGCAAAAAAAGCAAGCGTAAAATATAAAATTTGCTCGCCCGCCCCAGATGATATAAATGCTCCAAATTGCGCCGATGATGTTTGGATATCTGCTGGCAATTCAAAAAATGAATTTAGTGCGTATTTTGCCACCCAGCCTATTATCAAAGTATAAAATGATGCTACAAAAATTCCCGTTATCATCATAACACCAGCAAATCCCCACGCTCGTTTATTGCTCGGTGCAAGCATCCTAAATGAATTTACAGGATCAGTTTTAGCAAGTCTGCCCATACTCATCTCGGCAAAAAATATACTAAGCCCAACAACGATAGCAAATACAAGATACACAAGCACAAACGCCGAACCGCCGTTTGAACCGACCATATATGGAAACTTCCACGCATTGCCAAGCCCTATAGCAGCACCAACAATAGATAAAATAAAGCCAAGTCTTGAAAATTTATCGTTCATTACTTAACCAGTTGATATATCATAATCGCCATGATTGCAAGTGGTGTGATATAGCGAAGCAAAAAGTACCATGCTTCAAACATGCCCTTACTCATAAAACCACTAAAAAGCATTACAAGAGCCTCTTTTTTAAGCATAAAACCTACAAAAAAGCTAAAAACTATCGCTCCAAGCGGCATTAAGATATTTGATGTAGCATAATCAAGCGCATCAAAAATAGGCTTACCAAAGAGTGTGAAATTTGCAGCTGTTGGCTCATAGTAAGAAAATATACAAAATACACCCAAAATATAGACAAAAATACCAACATAAACAAGTGCATTAATTCTTGATATCTTAAATCTATTTACAAGGTAAAAAACAAATGGCTCTATCATAGAAACAGCGCTCGTAACGCCAGCAAACAAAAGTGATGTAAAAAATGCCACCGATAAGAGATTACCAACAACACCAAGCTTAGCAAATAGTGTAGTGAGCGAAACAAAAATAAGACCTGGTCCAGCCTGCGTAGTATCTGCTCCATAGGCAAAAACAAAGGTAAAAACCACAAGCCCCATTATGATACCTATCATTATGTTTATAAAGATGATAGAAAGTGTTGATCTTACTAGATTTGTTCCACTTGGCAAGCTTGCTGCGTATGTAGGAACGGTGCAAACACCCATTGATAGTGAAAAAAATGCAAGTCCAAGCGCTGCTAAAACAGTATCGCCAGTTATGGCACTAAAATTTGGAACAAAAAGAAATTTTGCAGCCTGCATAAAGCCATCGCCTATGGAAAGCGAATAAAAAAGCATAAGCACAAGCAAAATAAAAAGTGTTGGCATCATCCATATATTTAGCTTTTCTATGCCTCCTTTTATACCTCTTGAAACAACATAAAATATAAGAAAAAATACAGCACTAAAGCAAATAAGCGCACTTGCAACATCTCCACTTAAAAGCTTGCCAAATATCGCTCCAGCATCGCTTGCTTGAGTTGGAAGCGAACCAAAACTAAGATATATATAATACAAAATCCAACCTATAACAACCATATAAAACGAAGCGATTAAAACAGCTGTTATCATGAAAAACCCAGCCAAACTCCAAGTTTTTTTATGTTTTGGTGCAAGCTTATAAAGGGAATTTACAACATCGGTTTCACCAAGCCTTCCAACGCTAAGCTCAGCCAAAAATGCCACAAAAGCAACACCAAAAGTAAGCGCTAAATAAAGTACTATAAAGGCAGAACCGCCGTTGTTGCCGACCATTGTGGGAAATTTCCAAGCATTGCCAAGCCCAACAGCAGAGCCTGCCATCGCTAAAACAAAGCCTATTTTTGTAAATTTTTCGTTCATTTTTGCCCTATTTAAATAATAAATTTAAAATAAATATTTTGCAACAATACCATAAAAAGCTTTGAATTTATATAAATAGCAACAAAATATGAAAAAATTTTATTTTGGCTGGGTTTTTTAGAAACAAAAATAAAACTCTTGCAAATTTTAAGTAAATCAAAGCTTTTTTTTGTATAATGCACGCTTTAAAAGTTTGAGTAGGGGACAGATCCGAAAGGGCTTAAAATTTTAAGGAGATACGATGAAAAAGATCGTTTTTTTAGTTCTTGGTCTTGCTGCATTTGCATTTGGTGCTGATGGTGAGATGATTAAGTCATACACAGTTATCGCAGCTGGTCTTGGTCTTGGTCTTGCAGCTCTTGGTGGTGCCATAGGTATGGGCAACACAGCAGCGGCTACTATCAGTGGTACAGCTAGAAACCCTGGTGTAGGCTCAAAGCTTATGACTACGATGTTTATCGCTCTTGCGATGATCGAAGCACAAGTTATCTACGCACTTGTTATAACACTTATCCTTCTTTATGCAAACCCAATGTTGGGCTAATAATCAAGGTGATCTTAAAGCCCCTTTTTTGGGGCTATTTGTTCTTTTAAATTTATCTTGCGGTCGTGGTGGAATTGGTAGACACGCTATCTTGAGGGGGTAGTGCCTTCCGGGTGTACGAGTTCGAGTCTCGTCGACCGCACCATTTTAAACTGTTTTGAATTTAAGCCATACATCATTTTTAAACCTGAAAGTAAAAAATACAGCCCTAACCACCCAATCAACAAACATAGCATACCATGTTCCCATCATACCAAACCCACACCAAACACTAAAAACATAAGCCAAGAAGACTCGACAAACAAACATCGAAACTATACTGACCTTCATAGCAAATTTTGAATCACCTGCCGCACGAAATAGTTGTGGAAATGTAAAAGAGAGCGGCCAAATAAGCATAGTAACCACTCCATGCCAAAGAACTATCTGACGCGCCAAATTTTCAGCTTCAACAGAGAGATTGTAAATGGCTAAAATTTGATCTAAAAACAAAAAAGTAAGAAATGTTGTAATAATATGAACACAAAAAACTATAAAAATACCCTTTTTTGCATAAATTTTTGCCTGCTCATACTCACCAGCACCAACACAACGCGAAACAACCACGCTAAGTCCCATGCCGATAGAAAAACCAGCTAAAACCTGAAAAATACTTATCGTGCCTCCAACGGAATTTGCAGCAATAGCAGCTGTTCCAAAAAGCGCAACAATACTAAAAACAAGTATGCGCCCAAGATAAAACATACCATTTTCAAAGCCATAAGGTATGCCAATATTTAAAATTTTTCTTACGATTTTTGCATTAAATTTATACCTAAAACTTTTATCTATACAAAGTTTATTTTTATCATCAAGCAAAAACCATATCGCTATAACAGCAGCTAAAAATCTAGCCAAAAACATACAAATCGCAAGCGCAAAGATGCCAAAATTTAACACATAAACCGCCATGGCAGCAAAAGCAAGATTTAAAAAATTTGCAAATAACATTATAAACATAGGAAGTTTTGTATTTCCAGCCGCACGAAAAATAGCTGCAGCTGCCGCATAAATCGCTATAAAAGGCACTGCTGCTGCCGTAAAAAGTAAGTATATGCTAGCCCCTTGTCTAACCTCAGCCGTTATGCGCCCAAAAAGAATATCAAGTATAGCGTCCTTAAAAAGATACATCAATAACATCACAAAAAGTGAAATTCCAAAACAAAGCCAAATGAGCTGAGTTGCGGTATTTTTGGCATTTTTTTCATCATTTGCACCAAGGTATTGACCTGCTATAACACCACCACCAGTTGCAATAGCTGTAAAGACACTAATAAACAGCGCCATAACAAACTCAACCAAAGAGACAGAACTTAGTGCATCTTCACTAACATGTGCTGCCATAAATGAAGCTACCAGCCCAACAAAATGCTCTAAAAACTGCTCGATAATTATGGGTAGGCAAAGTTTAAAAATATCTTTGTTGGAAAAAAGTTGTGCGCTTTTTTGCTGCATTTAGGTTTTTACGCGACTTTCAAATGCCTTTATAAGCGACAGCATATCTATATTTTCAAGGCTGACACCAGTAGGCACTCCCTGTGCTATCTTGCTAAAATTTAGCTCGCTAAAACCTAGTTTTTCCTGCGTAAAAAGCATTATAGCGTCTGAGTTTAGCCCAGGAGTAAAGGCAAATATCACTTCATTTATACCATTTTTAGAGATCATCGAGCGAAGCTTTTGTAGAGCTTGCTCGCTTAAGTCATCAAGCACAAAATAAAGTCCGTCATAAATGGCATTTTGTTCAAAAACTAAAATATCTCTTGGGCTTTCAACGATAACAAGCTTGCTTTTATCACGGTTTTCATCGCTACAAATATCGCAAATTTCATCCTCGCTAAGCCCTCCACAACACTCACAACGGCGAATAAATCGAACCGCATCTTCAATGCTTTGTGCAAGTTTTAAGCCACCAAAGCTATCTTGCAAGCTTACGAAATAGGCATATCTTTGGGCTGACTTTTTACCAACTCCGGGCAGTCTAGCAAAAGCATCGACTAGCTCGTTAAATTTCTCAAGCCCTTTTTTCATCTTTTAACTTTTTTGCTTGCTCAGTTTTTAGCGGGATAACAAAGCAATGATGTCCGTCCTCGTAACGGTATTTTAGGCTAGTTTTATGCATTTGTGCGATCTGATCTATGATATAAAGCCCAAGCCCCATACCAGAGCTCTTAGCGTTTTTATCGCCTCTAACAAAAGCTTGCATATAATGCTCGATACCAAACTCAAGCGGTTTGCCTAAATTTTTAACGATAATCTCATCTTTACTGCATATTAAAATAGCTTTCTTGTCATCAGCGTACTTTAGGGCATTATCTACTAAATTTTTAACCGCAAGCGTAAAAAGCTGATAATCAACCCTTAAAAGCACATCATCATTTATCTCACACGCAACTCTTTCGTGAAAATTTTCAAGCATAAGCATATCAATAACCTGCTCTAAGATAAGCGAAAAATGGCACTCTTGATAGTTTAGCGAGTAACTTTTTGAAAGTAGTTGCTCTATCTTGCTAAATTCATTTATCAACATCTCAAGGCGGATAAAGACCGAAATCAGGCGCGACTTTTGAGTATCATTAGCAACCATCTCTGAAACGATACGACCCTTACCAATAGGTGTTTTTAGCTCATGCATTATCGCACGCAAAAAAAGCTGACGCGAGCGGATAAGGTCACGAATTTTACAAACAGCATTATCAAACTCATATGCAACCTCGCCTATCTCATCTCTCTTTCGTCCATCTTGGTTAAAAGAATTTGCGATATTTACATCTAAGTTACCAGCTGCAAAACGCCTTATATCAAGCGTTAGCTTTCTTAGCGGAGCAAGAGAGCGAAGAACTGAAACAAAAAGTGAGATGATAAGCACAACGGCTGCAACAAATATAATTAACAGCGAGTCATTTACATTTTTTGCCTCATTGCTTTGCAACAAAAACTGAAATGTGGTATTTTTTATACTAAGATAAAGGTCGTCTTTATATAAAAGCGACTGAACAAGACCGATGGGTGTTTGACGAGCAACAACCAAATCACCCTTATCTACAACCATAGCTGCTAGTTTTGCGTTATTTACATACTCTAGACCAAAATTTTTAAAGTACTGCACTAAGTCTTGGGGAGCATTTGCTCGCTCATAAAGTGCTAGTAGATAATTTATGGAGCTTATTTGCTTATCTCTTACACGCTCAAGAGCCTGCTCTTTTTGAATTTTAGCATAGGTCAAAAAGAGCACACATACAAGCGTGAAAGAGAGGGCAAAGATTATAGTTATCTTTGTTGCTATCGAGTTTTTCATCCGATAAGCTTATATCCTATGCCACGAACTGAAAATATATGTTTTGGCGATTTTGAGCTATCGCCTATCTTTGTGCGAAGGCGTCCGATAATGACATCAAGACTTTTTGAGTCTTTGTCTTTTAGGCTTTTGCAGTTATAAACTAGCTGCTCGCGAGACACCGAAAAGCTATGTTGTTTTATAAGATAGCTTAAAATTTCAAACTCAGCAGGCGTTAAAACCAAACTTTCGTTATTATAAAAAATTTCATGACGCTTTTCATCTACCCTAAATGCGCTATCTATAGTCTCTTCAACTACTTCGCTAGTTTTTTTATAGCGACGGATAAGGCTTGTGATACGAGCATACATCTCTTTTGGATCGTAAGGCTTTGGCAGATAGTCATCCGCTCCAAGCTGAAGACCGACCACTTTATCGCTAATGTCTGAACGAGCTGAGCTTATGATAATAGGTATGTCGTATTTTGAGCGGATCTCTTTACAGACTTCAAGTCCGTCGATACCAGGCAGAGTCAAGTCAAGGATAAGTAGGTCAAAGTTCTTCACGCCTGCGCTTATGCCAAGATACGGATCTTCAAAATTTGTTACTCTAATGTTAAAATTTTCTAAATATTCGGAAAGAATTTGTGCAAATTCTGCATCATCTTCAATCATCAATACATTTATCATCTCATATCCTTTTTAATTTTTTGCGCCATTATACCCTAAAAAAATAAATCAATAGTTATTATTTTTTAATCAATCTTTTGGCAAAATATCGTATTTAAAAATTTAGATAAGGAAAAATATGCTTGAAGTTAAAGGACTTACTCAAAGATTTGCTAGCAGCCTACTCTTTGAAGATGTAAATTTAGTACTAAAAAGAAATAATCGCTACGGACTTATAGGCGCAAATGGTGCTGGAAAATCAACATTTCTAAAAATTTTAAGTGGGACGATAGAGTCAAGTAGCGGCGAAATCGTGATAGAAAATGGTTTAAAAGTCGGCGTTTTGGGGCAAGATCAGTTTGCATTTGAAAACTTTAGTATAAAAGATGCTGTTTTATATGGAAATAAGCGACTTTATGATGCGGTAAAAGAGAAAGAAAAGCTTTATATGAGCGAGGAATTTACCGATGAGATAAATGATCGCTTAAGCCAGCTAGAGATAATAAGCGCCGAAGAAGACCCAACCTATGAATACGAAACAAGGATAGAGAAAATTTTAAGCTCGCTTGGGTTAAATGAGTTTGATAAGCTTATGAGTGAGATTGAAAATTCTGACAAAGTTAAGGTTCTTTTGGCTCAGGTTTTGTTTCCAAAGCCTGATATTTTATTTTTAGATGAGCCTACAAACAACCTAGATATTGATGCTATCGCATGGCTAGAAAATGAGCTAAATCGCCATGAAGGAACGCTTGTAGTCATCAGCCACGATAGGCACTTTTTAAATAGGGTTTGCACGCATATTTTGGATGTTGATTTTAAGAAAATTCGTGAGTTTAGTGGCAACTATGATGATTGGTATATGGCTGCAAATTTGATGGCAAAACAGCACGAAATGGAGCGAGATAAAAAGCTAAAAGAAAAAGAGGAGCTTGAAAAATTTATTGCTCGTTTTTCTGCAAATGCAAGTAAAGCAAAGCAAGCAACGAGTCGTGCAAAACAGCTTGAAAAGCTAGACATAGCTGAGATCGCTGTTTCAAGCAGGCGCGATCCTAGTATTTTGTTTCGCACAAATCGCGAGATAGGCAACGAACTTATTGAACTTACATATATAGATAAAAGTTTTGGCGATAAGGTAATTTTTAAAGGGTTAAATTTTAAATTAGAAAAAGGCGATAAGCTTGCCATAATAGGACACAACGGTGTTGGCAAAAGCACACTTTGTAAGATAATAACTTCAGAGCTTATGCCAGATAACGGAGATGTTCATATCGGCGCAACTATTGAGCTTGGATACTTTGCTCAAGATGTTGTAAATAAAATAACTGGCGATTTAAAACTTTATGAATATCTGCAAGATGCTAAAAACAAAGATATAGATGAAATTCGCAAATGCCTTGGCAGAATGCTTTTTAGCGGGGCTGATCAAGAAAAAGCAGTCGGAGCGCTAAGCGGTGGGGAAAAGCACCGTGTAAGACTAGCCCAGCTTATGCTTCATAAGCCAAATTTACTCATCATGGATGAACCAAATAACCATCTAGATCTTGAAGCTATCATCGCTTTAGGCGAAGCATTTTATAACTTTGCTGGCTCAGTTATCTGTGTAAGCCACGACAGAGAGCTTATAGATGCCTTTGCAAATAGAATTTTGCACCTAAAAGGCAATGGCGAAGTGGTTGATTTTCGTGGTAGTTATGAAGAGTATCGTGCAAGCATGGGACTTGAATAAGCTTTGAAAAGGGCATATTTTAGCTCACCTATTGGCATTCTTGAGCTTGTAAGTAATGGCAAGCAAATTTGTGAGCTAAATTTTGTCGAAAATAGTGGCAAAAATGACAAAAATGATGAAAATTTAAAAAAAGTACTAAGAGAGCTTGAGCTTTACTTTTCTGGAAAACTTAGAAAATTTAGTATAGATATTTACATAAACGCAAGCGAATTTGAGCAAAAAATTTACAACTCACTTTTACAAATCCCATACGGCAAAACGATAACTTATGGCGAACTTGCTGCCAGCATAGGTCGACAAAAGGCATTTAGGGCTGCTGGCAATGCAAATGCCAAAAATAAAATCCCCATCATCATACCTTGCCACAGAGTTGTATCCACGCAAGGGCTTGGCGGGTACTCTGGTGGCAAAGGGATAGAAACAAAAAGATTTTTGCTAGAGCTTGAGCAAAAATTTAAAGATTAAAGTTATAAAATATCAAGTAGCATAAGCTCAACACTCACAAAAAACATAGATCTATCTTGGTATAAAACTTAGTATAAATAAAAAAGGCGTCCCACACGAGACGCCAGTGTATAAAAAGGAGTTCTTATTTTGATTGCTTGGTGAAATTATAACAAGCATCGGTAAATCAACGGCTAATCAAAAACTTATGCTCTCTTCTTTAGGAACGGAAATTTTTGTTTTTATATTTTTTTTGCTACCCGATTTAACTACCGGGGTACTCTCTTTTGCCTCTCGTATAAGCATCATATTTTCAAGACTATCGTCAATAAGGGTTGCATATACTAGGTCGCCTTTGTTATGATAAAATTTTACCGAACAAAATTCTGCTTTTGGAAGCTTTGCGTTTGTTGTATCAGTTGAAGTTATTTTGTAGCAGTATCTGCCATCAACATAGGCTAGCTCAGTTATTATCCCTTTTATAGCACTTTTTATCGGTGGTTTTTTTATAGCTACTGGTGGCGCAGGTTTTACTTGCTCTTTTTGAAAAACACAACCATTTAGTAAAAATGCACATACAATAAAAAGCAAAATTTTATAATACATCAGTATCCTTTTATAAAGCATGAAAGATTTGAAATTCGAGGCTAGCCCAGGCTAGCTGGGCTTTTAGTTACGCAGTTACATTTAAGACATTGCCACCAAGCTCAGCTATCTTTTTATCAACAGCTTCTAGCGCTTTTTGCATAGTTTTTTGAGAAATTTCAGGTAGCTCTCCACCCCAAACCTTCTCAGCTTCCTTAAAACCACGAAGCATGCCTTCGCGTCCAGCTTGTAGCTTTTCAAGGCTATCTCCGGCACCAGCTAAAACAAAGCCGGCTATACGCTCAGCAGTTTGATCAACACCAAAAAAACCTTTTTCACTAACTAACTCAGCTGCCTCATCTTGCGAAAGTGATACAAGTGGCTTGCCAGTATAGCCGATAGCATTTAGGTCTATACCACCCAAAATTTCAGCTAAATTTTGTGGAGTGTGACCGCTTGCTAGGTCAAAAAGCGAGCTTTGAGCCGAAAAACTAGATGTTGTTTGGCTAAAAATTTCAGAATTATACTGCATAAAATAACTATTTGTAAGTGCCTTAACATCTATGCTTGACGCCATCTGCTTGATAGACTCAGCCATATCCTTTTGCTCTGTTTTTTGGCCTGCTTGGTTAAGGTTTGTATAACCAGCAATGCCCTTAACTTGGTTTAATGATACATTCATAATCTCTCCTTTGATTATCTCTCATATTTTATATCGGCAAATTTTAAAATTTGTTTAGCCTTATCTTAGATAGCTTCCTTGTTTTTTCTCTGTAGAAACTGGCTTGTTTGCCTCGTATTGCTCATTTATGTATGCGTCTTTGCCTTTTAGATAGGCTATTATCGCACCGAGGTCGTTATTGCTTGTTGTTTTTGCGATATTTTGCATAACACTACGCATACTGCCACCAAACTCTGTATTTGAACGATAAGACACCATCGCATCTTCTATATCCTCTGCACTTTGATCTTTTAATGGCTTTATACCGCCGACCCTTTTTTCAGCCTGCTCGCCATGACAGCTAGCACATTTTGTATCATAGATCTCTTTACCTAAAGAGACAGAGTAGCGCCCTTTTTTTCTATCAACACCTGTTTTTAAAATTCTAGTATCCTTATAAACCCTAGGATCTTCATCAACAAAGATATCGACTTTTTGATTATTATCTTTGGCGTAGTTTTTAGCCATTTCGCTTAGCTGTTTGCCAAATTCACCATTTGCCCTGATATAATACACTTCAGAAGCACCGAATGCACTAGCACCTAAAATACACACCAAAGATAATGTCGCAAAAATTTTCACTTTTTCCCCTTAAATTTAAAAATCCCAAGCAGGGCGAACCTAACTTGGGATTATAGCATAACTTTGTAAAATCAGACTAAATTAGAATGAGTATTTAGCTTGAAATCTAAAGTGGTCAGCTTTATTTTTGCCAGAAACATTTTTTTCTTTAACTTGTGCATGAGCATAGAATGAGCTAAACTCAAGCTTTTTGCTATAGTTATAGCCTAATCTTCCAACAACTTCTTTATACTTTTCTTTAGTGTTATCGGCTGTCTTTTTATTACCATCTATATACTCAGCACCGATAAAATATTTATCATCAAATGTATATCCAGCTGTCACAAACCAAAAACTTCCTTTGCCATCTACAAGTGTGTAATCAACAAAATCTGAAAAAAGCTCTCCTGGATTGATATATGAACCCTGATCTTCTAGACTAAATGTCGTATAACCCTTACCACTGGCTTTATATCCAATATAGCCAGCAGATAGGTCAGCACCAAATAGTGATGTAGAAAGCTCACCAGCATAAAAATTTCCATCTCCATAACTGATATCAACTGCATCAGTAAATGCTTTTTTAGCTTTTTTATCTGCATCAGAATGTGCATATTGAGCCTTTACGCCAACATTTACATCATCAGTTATATTAAAATCGCCTGTTAATTCTATTGCTGCTATATCAACTAACTGGGTTAAAGTAGCATACCATAATTGAAAACCAATTGGATCATAAGAGCCAATAGCTGCTACACCATAAAGATTACCTGGCTTATATGTTAAAGCCTCATTATTTACGAGTCCGGCTTTATTTCTAAAAATTTCATTTAACTCATCATTTGCTCCACCCGCTGTCGCCAATAAACCACCATCAGCCTCATATGTGTCATAATCAAGAGCGTCAAATGCAAGAGCTGCAAGTGTTAAACCTTCAATGTCATTATTTACTATCTTTATACCTGTGCCAACTTCGTCATCTGTAAAGAAAGTTCCTAAAATTTGCTTACCAGCAGTAATAGTAGTATTTTGTGCAGTGTAACCTAAATATAGTTGATATACACCAAATTTATCATCTGCACTGGTCTTATCATGAATATTTCCAGTATCGTCTTTTGAATTATATCTTATACCTAAAACACCAAAGAAGTTATCATCAATAGCAGCCTTAAAGTCAGTCGTGATTCTAAATTTATGTCCACGATCGATCTCCTTTGCTTCAGTTGAATCTGATGATTTTATTTGTTTAACATCATATCTATATCTAGCAAAACCAGATACATCAACATTTTTTATAGCCTCTTCAAGTGGTGTAGCTGAAGCTACGCTTGAAAATGCACCTAACGCAACCAAAGCTGCAAGTGAAATTTTTGCAAGTTTCATTTTGTCTCCTTATTGAAAATATTTATCGAAATATTATCTATTATTTTCTAAAATATAGCTTAAATTTTGTCTTTTTGTTACTATTTATTAACCAAAAAAGACTGATTTTACATTTTTTCTAAAATTTTAACAAAGCTTTTCGCTGTATGTCGTATAAAAAGATCTCTCCTCAGCCCAGCTCGTATGATATTTCTCTATGCTTTTTTTTAGTGCGTCAAAAAAATAATCAATATCCTCTTTCGTATGCGTATAATGCAAACTCACGCGAAGCCAGCCTGGCTTCTTATCAAGCAAAACATCATCCTTCATCATAAGGAGCTCATGCCCATATGGTCCAGCACAAGCGCACCCTGCCCTAGTTTGGATACCAAAGTCGTTGCTAAGTATCGCAGACAGATCGTAAGGAGAAATTTCTGCGACATTAAATGAAAATATCGGCAGTGCCTTTTGCCTTTCTGGGCGATAATTTTTCACGCTATCTAATTTATTTAGCCTTTGCTCAAAGTACTCACCAAGCTCAAATTCTATGTCATAAATTTTACTAAGTCCGACTTCATCACGAGTTTTATACGCAAGAGCTGCACGCATGAGCTGTGTTATAGGAGGTGTCCCACCTTGCTCCCTTTGCTCTATCTCAGGCACAAAAATATGAGATGTTCGTGAGACATAACCCACGGTTCCACCACCAGCAAATGTAGGCTCATCACAATCTACCAGCTCTTTTTTTATCGCAAGCAAGCCACACGCTCCAACACCTCCAAGAAGTTTGTGCGGCGATAAAAACATCGCGTCAAAATGATTAGTATCTACATTAAAGTAGCCACTAGAAGCCGCTGCATCAAGCGCAACAACACCATCATACGCCTTAACCATCTCATAAATTTTTTTATAATCGCTAATAACGCCAGTAACATTTGAAGCCACGCTAAAACTAGCTATGATCTCGCGTCTTGAATTTAGCTTTAAAACCTGCTCTAGCTCTTTTAAATTTATGCCTCCATTTTTATCAAGACCAATACGCACAACATCACAAAGTGCCTCACGAAAACTAACTTCATTTGAGTGATGTTCATAAGGTCCTAGCACGACGAGCGGGGAGCTTGAGTTTTGTTTGATAGCATAGCGTTTGCGAGTTTTTGGTGGAATATAAAGACCCAAAAGCTCTTGAAATTTTTTAATCGCTGAGCTTGAGCCATATCCTGTTGGTAGCAGTGCAAAACTATCATCAAGCCCAAGCGATGTTTTTAGGCTTTTGCGTGCATTTTCGTATAAATTTTGCGTGATGATGGCTGAACTAGCGCTGTCTGAGTGGGTATTTGCATAAGTTAAAAGCATTTTTTGTATCTTTTCTTCTATACTTTTTAAACCAAGACCAGAAGCCGTAAAGTCAAAATAATAAATTCCATCTTTTAAAATAATATCATCTCTTAAATTTTCTATTTGCACACGCTGACCTTTAAAAATTTTGGGTGATTATAGCTATTTTTCATTAAAATTTTTGTAAAATGGGCTAAAAGGAGCAAACATAAAAGCACTAAAATCAACCTACGAGCGCATGAAACATCTTGATATAGATGATGTTTTTAACTTTCACATCGTGTTTGATGAGATAGTTTTAAGCAAGGCTTACTACGATGTTTTTGAAGCGATAGAGGGTGAAATTTTTGCTAATATTAAGGAGCTAAAAAAGCGCTTTGAATTTGATGATGAGCTCAGTGAACCGATGAAAAAAGCTCTTTTAAAGCTTGCAAATAGTGATAGAAAAAGATTTAGTATAAATAAAGCTTTACCGCAAATTTTAGCTAGCAAAACTTTTGCAAAACTGCTTGAAAATGGGTTGATTTATATAGAAAAAAGTCGTGAAATTCGCCCTGTCAAAGCCAAAAACCAAAAGCTAAAAAAGAGCGAACGACGCTACATAGTACAAGATAAAGTGCATTTTACAAGCCACTTTACGCGCTTTTGGTTTAGGTTTATCCAACCAAATTTAGCCCAACTTGAAAATGGAGAGTTTTCAAGCGTCATGCAGACCATAAAAGCCGAGTTTTATGAATACGCTAGCCTTGGTTTTGAACTTTTGTGTGCTGAATTTTTGCGCGATAGAGGCGTTAAAAATGCAAATAGCTTTTGGCATAAAAACATAGAGATAGATCTGCTTGGCATAGGCGTTAATGGCATAGTTGTTGCGGAGGCTAAATTTAGAGCAAAAAAGGTTTGTAAAAGCATTTTGACGCTACTTTTAACAAAGTGCGAGCGACTTGGATTTGTGCCAAATGAAGTATATCTTTTTTCAAAAAGTGGTTTTAGCAAAGAGCTTGAAAACTTAGGTCAAAAGCGCGTAAAACTCATAAATTTAAATCAAATGACGGAGCTTTTAGAATGAACGAGCAAAATATCGAAGCTGGACTAAAAAGCCTAATAGAACAAACCTATCTAATAGAGCAAGAGTATAAGAATTTAAACAACTCATACGAAAGTTTGCAAAAGATCATAAAAGATGTCGTAGATGTCTTACCAACAGCGATATGGGTACTAAACAGCGATGCGACCATATTTTTACAAAATGCTCAAGCAGCCAAAAATACCCTACTCTTTTCACGCATAAACCTTGAAATTTCAGAGTGTGAGATAGAGCTAAAAGGTCTATTTTATCTAGTTAAAATCGCCATAAAAGATGACAAAAAGATCGTATCAGCCATAGATATCACGGCTCAAAAGCGCACCGAGCGCCTTGCTAGCATGGATAGCGTAGCCGCTCACTTGGCCCATGAGATACGAAATCCTATCGGCTCAGTATCCTTGCTTACCTCATCTTTATTGCGACGAAGCGAAGGCAAAACTCACGAGCTTGCGATAGAAATTCAAAAAGCTATATGGCGAGTTGAGCGTATCATCAAAGCGACCTTACTCTTTACAAAAGGTGTGCAGATAAATCGAACAAATTTTAATTTTAATGAGTTAAAGATAGAGTGCGAAGAAGCCCTAAAATACTACTCTTACACAAAGGATATAAAAATTTTACTTAACTTTGGAGATGAAGATTACAACGCAGATAAAAACTTGCTATCTATGGTTTTTGAAAATATGCTTTTTAATGCTATTGACGCATGCGAAGAGAGTGAAAATGAGAGCGATGAGATAAGTATAAGCTATGAAAAAACGCAAACTGAGCATAAATTTTATATCTGCGATAGTGGCGTAGGGATAAATAATGCTGGCGCGGTATTTGAACCATTTAAGACAAGTAAGCTAAATGGCAACGGACTTGGACTGCCACTATGCCTGCAAATCATACAAGCACATCACGGCAGTATCGAAGTCACGCTAAATCCAAAGACATTTTGTGTAAGCTTGCCTGTAAATTTCGAGTGATATTTTAAATGCTATTTTGCTATAGTAGGTTTTAAGCTAACCAAATTTTATTTATATGTAGTACTTTGCGCTTTTTGGCAAATTTTATTTTTTTGACTTGATTTAAAGTCAAAAATATTAATAGTTACTTTTGACATCATCAAAACCATCTTTTATATCATAAAGCTTAGTCATAAATTTAGTCACACCGCCTAATTTATCTCAAGCCCAAAAAAACCCTTAGTCTTATCGCTAATAATAACGACGGTTTTACTTCTTTTGCCTGAATTTTGTTGTCTAAAAATAAATTTAATCTTAAATAGTGTAGTCTAAAAAATGTAAAAAGTAAAATTTTAAGAAAGAAAGCCCCAAATATGGGGCTAAAATTACTTTGCAAGTGTAGCGTTTAGCATCCAGATGGCTTTTTCATAGTGAGCTATCTGATCTTGTGCATAAGCTTGAGTTGTTGTATCTCCCTCAGCAGCTTCATCAAGTTTTTTAAACTCATCTAAAAGGTGCTTATAGTCAGCCAAAACTATCTCTAAAACTTCTGTCGGAGTATAGCTTGCTTTTGGCTCATGCTTTATGCAAGTTGTCTTTGCAAGTTCGTCAGCTTTAACGATAGCCTTGCCACCAAGCATTATAGCGCGCTCAGCTACTTCGTCGAAAATTTCATGAAACTCATCATAGGCTTTTTCTGTATATTCATGAATGCTAAAAAACTGGATACCTTTTACATTCCAGTGTAGGTCATGAAATTTAATGTATAACGCATGAGCGTCAGCCTGAATTTTGTTTAATTGAGAAATAACTTTTGACATTTTGTCTCCTTTGTTTGATTTATAAAATTATAACATAAAAAAGTAAACGAAATTTATATTATCTAATAAATTTTATTATTTAGTATAAAGTATTATAAACCCTAAAACTAGAAATTTTTACGATAAAAAACAAACTTCTCTAAAAACTAAGATTTACTCTTAAGTCCTATTTTACACGATCTCCTATATGACCGTTATAAATTATATTCTTAGCATCAATATTTTCATCAAGTAAAATTTCACTTATCTTGCCACTTTTCTTGATACTTTCTATATCATTTTGCAAATCTTCTTGATAACTATATATCATGGCTGCACTTGACACACCATCTAATTTTTCAAGTACCTTAAATTTCTCTATCTCTTCATCTAAATTCTCAACACTAACCACCACCACTATCTTTCCATCTTGTGCAGCAACAACCTCACAACCATCTACATTCTCAATAAGTGGTATAACATTTTCAGCACTCGTCTCATCTTTTGTATATACAATTAGGCTTGATATATTCATTTAATACTCCAAAATTTTACTTCTTTTTGATACGCTATGCTTATTATCCTGCCATCATTTGACAAATAAATTTCGCTTAAAATTTCCTGCCCTGTTTTTATGGTATGTAAGAGCTCTTTACTTTTAATGTCATAAACTACGATATCGCTATGCTCGCCGTTCATAAAAGCTATCTTGCTTTTATCTGGGCTAAGAGCTAAGGCATAAACTATAAAATCAGCGTTAAAATAGTTCATATTCGATCCATCAAAAACACCCACCTGACGCGTAATGCTACCAACAGCCAAAGCATCATCTACATAGTCAATATCATACATATTATCTTTAAAGAAATTATGCGTTTTTATAACTTGCCTTGTCTTTAAATCATACTCGTATATCACGCCACTTTCAGCACCTATGGCTATCTTATCGCGGTTTTTGCTAATCTCGAAATCAACATAAAGTGCTATTGAAAATTTATGTTTAAACTTCAGTTGTGCGCTGGCTAGATCTACAATGTAAATTTCATTGCCAAAGTCTGAAATTATGGCTTCATTTTCACTTGTGAAAAAGGCTTTTTTAGCAGATTTATTTGGAGTGATAAAGTTATTTATCTCGGTAAATTTCTCTCCGTCAAATTTATATACAAAAAGTCTTCTCTCATCATAACTAAGCTCAGCCAAAACGAGAAGTTTATCATCTAGTCTATCTATACTAAACACTCTAGAGCTAGGCTCATCAGCAAAGTATGCCTTCTTTTTAGGCAGTATGATTTTAGGTAAAAATTTGTCATTTTTTATATCATAAATTTCAACCTCACCGATATCCGTGCCAAGATAAAGCATCTCATCTATCAAATTTGAACTGATAACATTTGCAAAAGCACTAACAACTCGAGTTGGCTGCGAAATTTCAGCCGAAAAACAAATTCCAAAAAAAGCCAAAAGAACTAAAACTTTTCTCATCTTGCCTCCATTTTTATAGCATTTACAAAGCAAACTTCCATGCATTGTGCACAGTTTGTGCATCTATCATTTATAGTAGGTCTAAATACCCCAAAAAACTCTATCGCACGAAATTTACAAATATCTTGACAGCTATAACACATCGTGCCATTCCATGCCAAACAGCTACTAACATCGATAGTGGTTTTAGCCTCAATGATAGCAGGAAATTTTAAATTTAAAACTGATTTTTGGGTGTTTTCGCACTCTATGGCGCACTTTTTACAAAAAGTACAACCCTTAGTTTGAAATTTAAAACTTACTTTTTCGCCATCAAATGAAAGCAGATTTTCATCACAAGCACCAACACAAGGCGCTTTACACTCTACACACTCAAACTCGCCGCTAAAATATGGCGGTGGGATAAAATTTTGAGCGGATTTACCGCCCAAAATTTTTCTAAAAAGCTGTCTTCGTGAGACATCTTGCATTACCTAACACCCTCATTTAAGACATCTAGTAAATTTGAGCTTTTTGACGAACTTTCATCACGAAAATCCGCTTTAAAGTTATTTTTCACTCTTGGCTTTACATTTGCTTGAGGGACATGGCACTGTGTGCAGCTAAAACGATCTTGGCTTAGCTCGCTACCAGTTGATTTTTGAAATCTTATACTATAAAGATGTGACTTTGGTATAGCTGTAGCTCCGACACCCTCAGCAACCTCTGGCATATGGCAAGTTACGCACATATTCATATCTTTTGTTATAGGTATAATGTCAGAAATATCATGCGGGATAAGCGGTGGTGCGTTTTCAAAGGCACGATCTATCTTAGTTGACTCTCCTGCTGGTGTAGCAGTCCAGTTTACATCAACTAATGTAATGTTATCATCAAAGACATCATTTTGATTAAAACTTGTCAAGTCTGCGTTTTTTGTATTACAGCCAACCAATAGTGCCGCCGCACCAAGACCAGCCAAAATAAGCTTAAAAGCTTTCATCATTTTCTCCTTAAATTTCTTATATTAAACTTTAATGCATCGTCATTGCAAACATCGATACAACGACCACAACTTGTACATTCGCTAGAGGTTACAAAACCATTTTGTTTGCCTATAATGCCTAAGACTTGATTTTCTGGGCAAATAAGCTTACACTTCATACATTTAGTGCAGTTATCACTATTATGCTCTATCCTAATAAGTGAAAATTTTGAGATAATCGCATAAAAAGCACCAAGTGGACAAATTTTAGAGCAAACCACCCTATCGCCCACAAATGCATCTATCGCAAAAACCCCAAATGCCACAAAAAGCCAAAGTGTTGTGCCATAAATTATCCCGCGTTGTATTATACCTATAAAGCTAACACCCTCAAAGGCTGGTGCCGATGTTACAAGCGAAAGAGCAAGAACAAAACCAAGCACATAATACCTTGCATTGCGAGAGAAATTTACAAATTTGTTATCTTTATCATAGCCAAATTTTACCCTAACCCAGCGAGCTGTCTCTGTTATGATATTTACAGGACAAACCCAGCTACAAAACGCACGAGGCGCTATAATGGCATAAAAAACAAAAATGATAGCCGCCCCAACTAGTGCCGAACTAGCTATGCTAAAACTTGCTAAAAATAGCTGCAATACAGCAAATGGATCGCTTAAAACAACGGTATCAAAAAGCTTTGAGCTACTTAAATTTCCTTGTAAAATTTTAAGCCCATAAAAGTTGCTGACAAAAAATAGAGCAAGGATTGAAATTTGAGTTATTCTTCTTAGTATCAAATACTTCATCACAGCTCCTTATCGCTATTTAGATAATCATCAAGCTTTTTACTATCTTGCTTAAACTCTTTTGGAGCGACATCTCTTAGCTTTTTCTCATCATCTGCTATCCAGCCCTTAACATACTGCTCGTTGCTTGAGCCTAGTCCAAGAGCTAGCGGAAGCACAAAAATCGACGGCTTTGGCGTTACACAAACTTGCTCACACATGCCACAACCCGTGCAGTAATTTGCATCAACAACAGGTATAAGCATAGCGTGTTTTTGAGTTCTATCATTATGTCTATAGTCAAGCTTTAACGCCTTATCTATAACAGGGCAGGCTCTATAACAAGCATCACAGCGAAGCCCCTCATAAGCGATACAAAAATTTGGATCAAGCACAGCTATACCCATCTTTGCTTTGTTTATATTTAGCTTTCCATCATCGTTGCTAACTAAAACAGGATCAAGCGCTCCAGTCGGGCAAGCAACCGTACAAGGTATGTCAGTACACATATAACACGGAATTTCTCGTGGCGTAAAGAATGGAGTGCCATAAGGCAAACCATCTTTTAAATCAGCCAGCTTTAGCGTATGCCACGGACAGGCTTCAACACAAAGCCCACATCTAACACACTCAGCAAGAAATTTATTCTCATCTAGTGCGCCAGGCGGTCTGATAAGCAGAGTTTGAGCTTTAAGGCTAGTTTGAGTACTCCACATAAAACCTCCTGCAAGCACTAAACTAATAGCCTTTAGTCCAAACTTTAACGCCTCTCTTCTAGTTTGCATGATTAAGCCTTATAAATTTTAACCGCACACTTTTTGTAATCTGTCTCTTTTGAGATCGGACAAGTTGAGTCTAGGCAGACCTTGTTGATAAATACATTTTCATCAAAAAATGGCACATATACAAGCCCTTGTGGAGTTTTGTTTCTGCCACGAAGATCGACTCTAGCCTTAACCTTACCACGACGACTCTCAACCCAAACAATATCATTTTGTGCTACACCAAGCTTGGTCGCATCGCCTTCATGCATATAGCAAAGTGCCTCTGGAACAGCACGATAAAGCTCTGGAACACGCATAGTCATAGTGCCTGTATGCCAATGCTCAAGCACACGACCTGTACATAGCCAGTATGGGTATGTATCATCTGGCATCTCGCATGGATCCATGTAAGGACGGAAGAAAATTTTAGCTTTATGGGCCAATGAGAATTTCTCTTCGCCACTTGTAACGCCTTTTAGATCGCCTTTTGGTAGCTTAGCTTTTGCATTTCCATAGTAAGCAAATGCTTTGCCATTAGCATATTTTTTCGCGTATGGGTCATATTTTGCGTTAAATCTCCACTGAGTCTCTTTGCCATCAAGAACTGGCCAGCGCAATCCACGAACTTTGTGATATGTATCAAAATCAGCCAAATCATGACCATGACCAACACCAAATTTTCGGTAATCTTCCCAAAGATATTTTTGAACGAAAAATCCATAACCCTCAAACACTTTACCATCTGAGCCGACAACTTTTCTACTATCACCAAAAACTTCGGTGTTATCAAAGTCTTCCATTATCGGGTCTTGTGCTTTGTAAGTTTTTGCCTCTTCATTTGCAAAAAGTACATCAAAAAGTGTTGCATTTTCATCATAACCCATAGCTTTTGCTTGCTCTAAAACACTTGGTAGTGTTAGCTTATCATCGACCTTTGTCTCGCCCCAAACCTCTTTTAAAGTAAAGCGTTTTGAAAACTCAAGAATTTGCCATGTATCACTCATCGCTTCACCTACTGGCAGTACTTGCTGGCGCCATTGCTGGCTTCTACGCTCAGCATTTCCATAAGCACCCCACTTCTCATAAATCATAGCTGATGGAAGTATAAGGTCAGCAACCTTGGCTGAGATACCAGGGTATGGGTCGCTTACAACGATGAAGTTATCCATCTCGCGAGCTGCTTTTATCCAGTGGTTTGCATTTGCAGTGTTTTGCCAAGGGTTATTTACATGAACCCAAGCCCACTTCATCTTTCCATCTTCTAAATCACGCATCATTTTTACATAGTGTGAGCCTGGCTTTGGATTTAGGGTGCCTTCTGGGAGCTTCCAAATTTTTTCACTTACTTTTCTGTGCTCAGGATTTGCTACAACCATATCAGCTGGTAAACGATGAACAAAAGTTCCAACTTCACGAGCCGTTCCACACGCACTTGGTTGTCCTGTTAAAGAAAACGCGCCATCGCCTGGTTTGGCTTGTTTACCAAGAAGCATATGCGTCATATAAGCTTGCTCGTTTACCCAAGTTCCTCTTTGGTGCTGGTTAAAGCCCATAGTCCAAAAGCTTACAACTTTGCGGCCTTTTTCTATATATAAATTTGCTAACTCTTTTAGTTTTTTCTTAAATTCTTCAATATCCTCGTTTGGATCGCCTTTTGAAATTTTTGCAACAAAATCAAGAGTGTAAGGAGCTAGCGCTTTTTTGAAATCTTCAAATGTTATAATCCAGTGCTTATCAGGCTTTGCGGCATTTTTATTTTCTAATACATCGCCCTCTTTGTATCCAAGATAAGCTAATGTCTTGCCTTCTGCTTGACTCAAAGTCTTTTTAATCTCTTTTTCTAAGATATCTTTCTCGGCTGCGTATTTTGGGTGGTTTGGATTATTTCTTAAGCCATAACCTATATCAACTGGACCTGTCACAAACTCACAATAGTTTTTCACATAATCCCAGTCAATAGCCTCAGGATGGTTATAAACTATCTCATGTGCGATATAGTTCCAAATAGCAACATCACTTGAAGGAGCAAAGATGATCTCAGTATCTGCTATATTTGAAGTACGAGTTGAGTATGTGCTTAAATTTACTATCTTTACACGCTCAGCGTTATTTAATTTTCTATCACTCACACGAGACCAAAGCACTGGGTGCATCTCAGCCATATTGGCTCCCCAAGCGATGATAGTATCAGTTAGCTCGATATCATCAAAACAGCCAGCTGGCTCATCTATACCAAATGTCTGCATAAAGCCAACAACAGCTGAAGCCATACAGTGGCGTGCATTTGGATCTATGGCATTGCTTCTAACGCCAGCTTTTAAAAATTTAGCCGCCGCATAGCCTTCCATAATGGTATACTGACCAGAGCCAAATACGCCAGCTGAGTGAACGCCATTTTCTTTGATAGTCTGCTTATATTTTTCAGTCATTACATCAAAGGCTTTTTCCCAAGACACAGGCTTAAATTTACCTTTTTTATCAAATTCGCCCTTTTCATTTACGCGCAAAAGTGGCTGAGTTATACGGTCAGAACCATACATTATTTTAGCGTTAAAATAGCCCTTGATGCAGTTTAAACCACGATTTACTGGAGCTTCTGGGTCGCCTTTTACAGCAACTATCTTACCCTCTTTTGTAGCGATCATTACGCCACAGCCCGTTCCGCAGAAACGACAGGCAGCCTTAT
This sequence comes from Campylobacter suis, assembly GCF_905120475.1. NCBI lineage: Bacteria > Pseudomonadati > Campylobacterota > Epsilonproteobacteria > Campylobacterales > Campylobacteraceae > Campylobacter > Campylobacter suis. The sequence goes on from NZ_CAJHOE010000006.1 coordinate 53,611, forward strand.
CCCAACGCCAGCCCTTCTCTGCTTCGGCAGCACTTAGCGAGCTTGGCACTGCGATGCCAGCACTAGCGCAAGCAGCCGTTGCCGCAGCACTTTTTATAAAATCCCGACGATCCATATTTTCTCCTTTGGTTAAAATTGTATTTAATGAAATTATAGTCTAAATTTAGTTTAAATATGCTTGATTTGAATCAAGTTATGAAAATGTTATTTTGGAGTTAAAAATTATTAAAATTTCTAGGCTACAAAAACCTAGAAAAGTGGGTTTAAGAACATATTTTCGCTGAGAATTTTTTTATCACTAAAATCTTTGTCGATATGAAGCACGAAAGAGCCTATGCGTTTTGAGCTAGCATCAAATATCGGCGATACTGAAAGATAGTGTGAGCCTTGGACAAAAAAGCCATTTTGTTGCAAATTTAGCTTTTGTATCACAGGTACAACGCTTAAATTTGCACTTTTTAAATTTGCGATAAAATAATTTGTCATTATCTCATCGCCATCCCTAGCGGCTCGTTCAAAATTTATCTCCTTATCAAGCAAGACAAAAAGGTCTATGCCTTGGTTTTTAAAGAAATTACTAATCGCTTCAAAGTCGCTCATAAGCTCGATAGTGCCTAAAATTTCATCATTTTTCTTAACTGGTGAAAGTGCCCTAATATATGTACCAGCAACACCGCGCTCTATCCCACTTATAGTGCCATTTCCTTGTCGCGATACATATATCATATAGCGAAAACTACTAAGCTCATCGCCGTACCTATCCATATCCCAGCTGCGTATCAAGCTCACTATATCATTTGTGTGAAGGTGGAGCTTTAGGTTGTGATAGGCTGGTGCGTTTTGGATACTGGATATAATCTTATTTATATTTTTCTTGCAAATTTCTCTATCTTTTTCCAAAAAGCACTCGGTTACAGCAGCATTTTCGCCAAGTATAATCGCAAGTGCTTGCAGCGAGCTTTTAGACTCATCAATATTTTTATAAAGCTGTTTTATCTGATAGTCAAAAAATGCTTTTGCTGTATTTATATGATTTTGCTCGCTGTATCTTAGGTATAAAACAGATAATATCGCTAAAACTACAACTGTGACGATGCCAAAAATAAGTGGTAGAATTTTATTTTTCACTCAGAGCCTTTTGAAGTATTTTAGCAAATTCACTAAACTCTGGCAGTCTTAAGCTAGAGCTTCTTAATGGCTCTTGCCAAAGGTTATTTGGATAAAACGCATCATCTTTAAAGCGCGCCATAACATGCATATGCACGCGTGGCAGGACATTTGCAAAACTTGCTAAATTTATTTTTGTGGGGTTATAAAATTTTCTCATTTCGCGCTCAACAATTAAACTAGCCTCCCAAAGCCTAGCAAGACTCTTTTCATCACAATCACTAAGCTCACGAAAAGGCTTTTTAGTAAAGATCTTAACCCAAGGAAGCTCGTTTTCTTCACGCTCTATCCATATAAACTCGTCTTCAAATATCATTATTTCCCCTAAAATTTTGCTTTATCTTAGCAAAATTTCGCTAAAATTGCCTTTTAAGTTGCAAGTTTGCAAATAACTAAACACAGAGAACCCACATGCAAAGACGAAAATTCTTACAACTAAGCGCAGTTGCTAGTACACTAGCATATACAAATTTACAAGCAAGCACAGCCATACCACAAAAGGGGCTAAGTGCTAATAAATTTGGTGTATTTTGGGTGGAGGGTAGCGAGGATAAGATAACAAATATTACGCCATTTCGCAGTCATATCCACACAAACAAACTAAACGAGATCATCCCTGAGATCATTCAAAAAAACAAAACTCGTGTAAAACACCCATATGTGCGTAAAAGCTTTTTAGATGATCCCACAAACCCAAAGCCAGAGCTTCGTGGCAAGGAGGAGTTTGTGCGAGTTAGCTGGGAGGTGGCACTTGATCTAACGGCGCAAAGACTAAAGCACACCTATGATACTTACGGAGCAAACGCTGTTTATGGGCAGGTGTATCAGTGGGGCAACCTAGGCAAGGTCGGGCACAGCCGAAACATCGGCAAGCGCATGCTAAATGTCCTTGGTGGCTATGTGAGTGAGGCTGGAGGCTACTCGTATGGATGCGCACAAGTGATTATGCCACATGTTTTGGGTGTGATGGAGACAAGACAGCATCCAACTAGCTGGAAAGCGATACAGGAAAATGCGAAAAATATCGTATTTTGGGGGACTGATCCTATCGTGTCAAACGAGCTTGGTATCGGCGCACCGCTTCATGATGCGTATGCGAATTACCGCGTTATAAAAGACATGGCGGCGCGCGGTGAGATGAAAATTTACAGCGTCGATGTCTTTAAAAACGAAAGCGCAAAGTATTTTAACGCTAAAACACTTCTACTTCGTCCTAGCACAGACACAGCTATGATGATAGGGATGTGTCACTATCTTTATACAAACAACTTACACGATGATAAATTTTTAGAAAATAACTGTGTTGGGTTTGATAAATTTAAAGAGTATTTTATGGGAGAAAAAGATGGTGTTGTAAAAGACATAGCTTGGGCTAGTGAGATTTGTGGGGTTGCTAAAGATGAGATAGAGAGTTTTACAAAAACCATCGCAAAAGATCGCACCATGATAGTAAGTGGCTATGCTATACAGCGTACAGATCACGGCGAGCAAGCCTACTGGATGTTAATCGTCCTAAACGCTATGCTAGGGCATATGGGACAAGCAGGTGGTGGCTTTATCACAAATGATCAGACGCACAAAACAGGCGACACGCACTATAAAGCCCCAAAGATACGAAATTTCGATGTCTTGCCACACGATAAAAAATACAAAGCCATGATAAATCCAAAAGGCTCAGTCATACCAAACTCCCGCCTTATCGAGTGTTTAGAGCGACCCGGCAGTGAGATAGAAAGAAATGGCAAGGTGCATAAATTTCCTGAGCTAAAACTCATGTTTAGCACAAATGGCTCTCTCTTCACCCGCCACCAAGACTCAAACAGAGCAGCCATAGCACTGCGTAAGCTAGATGCCATCATCACACTTGAGCCATTTTGGACATCGCAGGCTAAGTTTTCAGATAT